>JBFLZW010000021.1 GCA_040755755.1 bacterium
GCCGATCCATTCCGACTCCTGGCTCCTGACTCCTGACTCCTTTGCCCGAATTGGGCTTTCAGGTTCACCTGGCTAGTTTTACATGGGTTATAGCATTTTTTTTATTCAACGTCCGGACAGTAGTGAGGATGTATAGGAAGAAAGGTTAATCGATCTTTTCCCTCAGCAGGTCTTCGACGGCATCGAGGATTTTTTCAGCTATCTTCTCTTTACTCATCAGGGGCAGATGGATGAGTTTTTGCTGTGAATCGATGATGGTCACGATGTTGGTATCTCGTTCAAAGCCAGCCCCTTCCTGGGTTATATCGTTGGCACAGATAAGGTCCAGGTTTTTTTCTTTGAGTTTGGTCATTGCATTGGCCACGACATTCTCGGTTTCAGCGGCGAATCCGACCAGGATGTGGTGTTTTTTTATCTGACCTAAATGCTTTAAGATATCGGGAGTAGCCTCCAATTCAAGGGAGGCGGTTGATGATCCGGCCTTCTTGATCTTCTGGCTGGCCTGGTGAAGTGGTTTGAAATCACAGACCGCCGCTGCCATGATGGTGACCGAAGAGGAGGGGAAATGCTGCTCGACGGCCTGCATCATCTCGCGGCTCGTCACTACCGGAAGGTATTCGATGCCGGAATCAGGAGGGGGAAGAGATGTCGGGCCGCTGATCAGGGTGACTCTGGCGCCTCGCCGCAAAGCGGCCCTGGCCAGTGCAAATCCCATCTTGCCCGAAGATCCGTTGCTGAGATACCTGACCGGGTCGAGATATTCTCTGGTAGGACCGGCCGTGATAACCACTTTGCGCTGACGAAGCGGGCTTTTTCCCCCGAGCCTTTGCACCACACGATCAAGGATATCCTCGATCGGCGCTAATCTTCCCTTCCCGCTTTCCCCACAGGCCACTTCGCCCACAGCCGGTTCAATGATCCCCACTCCCTCAGCTTCCAGTATCCGGAGATTCCTTTGAACGAAGGGGTTGGCATACATGGCCGGATTCATGGCTGGAGCCAGCAGAACGGGTGAGCGCAGAGACAGAAAGAGCGAAGTCAGGAAGTCGTCGGCAATTCCGGCGGCGAATTTTCCAATCACATTGGCGGTAGCCGGAGCTACCAGCAGTAAATCAGCCTTGTGCGCCAGTGCAATATGCTCCGGCCTGAATTCAGCGGCTGTGTCGAACAGGGTTATAACCGTCTTTTGCCCTGAAAGGGTCTGAAAGGTGAGGGGAGAGATAAATTCAGCAGCGTTTCGGGTCATCACTACGGTCACGGCAGCCCCCAGACGGCGAAGCCCTCTCAGTATCTCGACCGCTTTATAGGCAGCGATACTTGCGGTCACTCCCAGAACGACCTCTTTTTGAGCTAACATTTGCTTTCAGGTATCTCGCTGCTCTCGGATGGCAATGGTTCCATATGCCTATGCCCGTCCGGGTCCATTTCTTCCTGATCCTGTGGCTGCTCATCCGGTTCCATCGTTTCAACGGGCAAGCCTTTACTCCAGGTATAACGAACCTTCCCGGCCTTTAATTCCTCCAGAGCCAGCGTGGTAGATTTGGTGGATTTTGATTTAACCAGCGCTACCTGATTCGGGCTCAAGCCTCTTGCCTTGGCCTCACCTGCAATCTGTTTACTTCTTTTAGCCGCAGCAATTACCAGTTGAAACTTTGATTTCAACTGGGTCTTGGATCCTTGCTGAGGAGATTCTGTCATTCTTTTGCCTCCCTGTATCTGTTCCGGATAAATTGCTTACTCCATTTCGCCTAATGAGTAATAGTGCTCTCCAGCAATTATGGCAATAAAAGTTCCTGTACGACAGACCTCATCTTGCCAGGTCTGCAATGCTCCGCTAAAATAATGGCTTTGACTTTCTCAACCACTTCTTCCAGGTCATTGTTCACCACCAGATAGTCGTACTCCCGGCAGCTTTGGACCTCTTTCCGGGCAGTATTCAGCCGGTCTTCTACCTCCTGATCCGTTTCCGTTTTTCTGCTTCGCAATCGCTCCTCAAGAACCTGCCAGGAGGGGGGGAGAAGAAAAATAAAGATTGCCCCCCGCATCTTCTCGTGCAATGTCCTGGCCCCCTGGACATCGATGTCCAGAAGGATATCCTTTTTATCCTGCAAGGCGGCGATGATAGGCTCCTTCGGCGTTCCATAGAAATTCTGATGCACCATCGCCCACTCGAGCAGCGATTCGTTCTCGATCTTTTTCTGAAAAACCTCGTGAGACACAAAGAAATAATCCCGGCCATTCACCTCGCCAGGCCTTGGCGGACGCGTGGTACAGGAAATCGAATAATAAAGGTTTTGAAGACGGGAGAGCAGAATATTGCGTAATGTTGTCTTCCCCACGCCTGAAGGAGCTGAGATTACAAAAACAGCAGATTCATAGCTTTGAAGGTCCAATTCCATGGGACAGGTAGTTATATGCTTGAAGTTTCGAGGCCAATCCTCTGCGAAATCGTCTCAGGCTGCACGGCAGAAAGAATGATATGGCCACTGTCAGTGATAATAATGGATCGTGTACGCCGGCCATGAGTGACATCAATGAGCTTTCCGCTCTCTCTGGCATCCTCCTTGAACCGTTTCATCGGCGCTGAATTCGGAATAGCGATAGCAACGATCCTTGAGGCAAAAACAATATTCCCAAAACCGACATTGATCAACTGATTATTACTGCTCAACTGATTTCTCCCATACATAGGCGAGTAGACAAGAGCGTCTCTCCCGGAGGTTTATTCGATGTTTTGGATCTGCTCCCGGATTTTTTCCAGCTCACCTTTGATTTCAACCACTTTTTGAGAAATATCCGCACTATTGGACTTGTATGACAGAGTGTTTACTTCCCGATGGATTTCCTGCAGCAGAAAGTCCAGCTTGCGGCCCATCGGCCCATCAGATGCCAGGAATTCCTTCATTTGGCTGAAATGGCTTTTGATTCTGGTCAACTCTTCCGTGACGTCGAGTTTTTCGGCTACCATCACGATCTCCTGCTCCAGACGTCCGGGCTCCACGGACAGCTCCGGAAAATGCTCGGCAATCCGGGCAGACAACTGATCCCGGTATTCCCTGACCAGCATCGAGGTTTTTTCCTGGATGGAGCTGATAATGGTTTCGATATACTCAACTCTGTGCTGGATGTCAGCACACAGTGACTTTCCTTCACTCGCTCTCATGCTTTGAATCGAGACAAGCACCTGCTGCACAGCCTGTTCGATGAGCGGCCAATGCATATCTCCGTTCCCATTTAAGCTGGATTCCTGAACTTCAATGATATCACGGATAAAAGGGGTCATCGAGGATAGACTGACCTCTTCTTTGATCTCCAGATGATTGCATAATCCGAGAAGAGCCTGATAATATTTGGAGGCATTCTCGAAATTGATCTGCAATTGAGCCGTATCGCTCTGTTTATTCAGGGAGATATATAAATCGATCTTTCCCCGCTGGAAAAAGGACATAACCATATCGCGGATTTTTTTCTCCAGGCTGCTGAGAGATGCGGGCAATTTGATAGAGACATCGCAAAATCGGTGATTCAAGGATCTGCCTTCTACGGAGATGGTTACTCCATCCCCTTGAGCTGTTCCGCAGCCATATCCGGTCATACTTACAATCATTTACTCGTCTCCTGCTTGTTCCCTTACGGATTAATTTTACCAGTTTGACCAAAGATGATATATTATTACTATAGCAATGTCAATGGATTTTACACAATTTATCCATTGACCGTCTTGACATTCACTTGTAGGTATACTATGCTTTATATTTTATACGATTAAATTTCGCCGGTATGACTTCATCATCCAGAGCCTTTTTGACCGCTTACGACGCTTACGCTTATGCTTATATGAAAGATGTTACTGTAAAAACCGCTTTTGGCTTCATCGTGACCGTCACCCTGGCCTTTTGTTCCCTCACGGCAGCGGCATCCTCCCCTTCTTACCTTAAGGATGTCCGTTATTCCTCCTCACCAAACGGTTCTACCCGGGTAGTCCTCGATCTTTCGCAGGCTATCAGCTTTACCAGCCAGCTGGCCGATGATCAGCAGTCAGTTTTTATCGTCCTGAAAGATTGTGAAGACAGGTCGCACAAAGATGCCATGATGCTCAAAAGTCCCCTGGTCAGACAGGTGCGGATCAATAACCAGGAGGAATCCCGCAGTCTCGTGGTCCGGATTTCCCTGAACCGGATGGTTGACTATAAGATTTTCACCCTTAAGCCCGAACTGGATAAACCCCACCGGATCGTTCTGGACTTTTTTCAGCCGAAGGACCACCAGGAGCTCCAGCCAAAGGTCACCGAGGTTGAGCCAGGAGACATTGGAGCGAAGCCAGGGGGCATTGGGGCAGAGCCAAAGGTCATCGGGGTGGAGAAAAACCATGAGCAGGGAGATAATGATGGCCGGGGGAAGGGGGACAGGGATATCAAACAGGAAAACATCAAGCGGGAGGAGAGCAATACCAGGGCGGGAAAAAAGAAGGTCGTGGTCATTGATCCGGGACATGGCGGAGAGGACCCCGGAGCTATCGGCAGTAATGGAACCAGGGAAAAAGATGTCGTTTTGCAGCTTGCCAGGGAGCTTAAAAGCTACCTTAACCAGCACTTTCCGGAAATCCAGGTCCATCTGACCCGCGACGGGGATTATTTCATTCCCCTTCGCAAACGGATTCTCATTGCCCATCGACACCATGCGGACCTGTTTATCAGCCTTCACGCCAATGCCAGCAGGAAAAAGGATGTGCAGGGAGCTTCCGTTTACTATTTATCCGAAACCTCCGCCAGTGACCGGGCCTCACGGCTGCTGGCCGCCAGAGAGAACTCTTCGGACCTCATTGCCGGCGTCAAACTCAGTAAGGATAAGGAAGTCAATACCATCCTGATCGACCTGGTGCAAACCTATACCACCAGCGAGAGTATCAGGATCTGCAATGCGACGCTCGATGGCCTGCATTCTTCCGGATTCCATAATAAGGGTGTCAAATGTGCTAATTTTGCGGTCTTAAAATCCCCCTCAATCCCCTCCGCCTTACTGGAAATCGGCTATATTACCAACCGTCAGGATGAAAAGAAGCTGATCAGTCAGGAGTTCCAGCGGCAAATCGCCCGGCAAATAGGAAAGTCAGTATGGGTTTGCCTGATGGGGGGAATGCACGAGGAGCCGACTTCTCCTGAATCACCTGATGTGCACGGCAAAGCAAAAGCCGAGGCCGACACCCCCCGGTTCTGAGCCAATACGACTCTACGGCCAATCGCCAATCTCAGGAAGCTCCCAAGAGTATTAGCATAATCAAGGGGGAGGATATACCAAAGGGGAGGATTCCGGTATTCATCCCCCACCGGGAAAATCGCTGCCCTGCGCGCAACGTCCATGCGCCGAAGTTCCACCCTTGAACAAAAGCCCAAAAGCCAACCTTAATCCAAATGACATGTACAGAACGAATCATACGGCCAGCTTAATCTCATATCCCTCTGGGGGGCAATGATGCTCTTACACCCTCAAGATAATGCTCCTGCCTTCTGCGGCGGTAGCCGCTTTGGACTGCGGTAGCACGATACCGCTTTCCTTCTCCTGGATCGAAAGATGATCTGGCGGCCACTTTCCTTGCGGATGGCTCAATACTGCCGCTTTTGAAAATAGCCGGGATTACCTTGTAATACCCATTGTAACTTGATCCTTATAACCCTTCTCCACTTCTTATCTTTTTATCTTCGTGCGCTTCATGTCCCTTCGTGCGCTTCGTGTCCTCTCACTTCCCCTCTGGATAAATTCCCCCATGAAAAGAGGGAATAATAAACCTGTCCGCCCCTGAACCTCAAGGGGGAGGAGATTTATTGGCTATTTCCAATAGGGACAGGCTATCCCAGCCATAGGGGAAACGTTAGCTTAACACCTATGCCCTTCAGGGGCGAGGGAGAAAAACACTGCCCTTGAGCCCCACGCCTGCTCTTAACTTAATACCATTGCCTCTGAAAGGGGGCGAGGGAGTAGAGAGGTCCCCATGTTATCTTGGAGCCAGTGTCGAATTTGGCCATCACTGAGACATATTGGTTTTTAAAAAAGGAAGTGGCAAAAAAATTAGTCAGGGCTGAACATGATAGCGTTCTGTTAGAAAATTTACCGATGTATGCATTGTATTTAAGTTGTACCAAAATATAATTCAGTATCGGTATAGTTTTAGTTATATATAACTATTAACTGAAAGAGAAGAATGTAACTTACGGGGCGAAGCTATAACATTTTGTACAATGATGCCTTTATGATGGTTCCGGTTCCAATGTGAGGGGCCGCCACCATAATGCTCTGGAGTAGCGGAGCACTCTTGTCCCAGCCCCATTCATCCGGTGGATGGGGTTAGAAATTTCGGCTATCGAAGCAGGTAATCCAGAGAGTACAGCCCGCAGCAAAGATTCAAGACCATGAGTATTACCTTAACCAAGATGAAACTAAAGAGTTTTACCTCCTTATACGGGCACTATTATGCGGTTCTCCAGAGAAACGGTAAATCCGGAGCGGCTCTTGGGAAAGACATAAAACCAAGTCATAACCGATTGAATTTTCACTGCTGTTTCATCATGCTGGAAAAAAATTTAAATAAGGGTGAATTCGATAACGTTTTATAAAAACTTTATCCGATATATCTGACGTATTTAATTAGTATGAAAATAGAATTAACTATAAGTATAATAGAATATAAAATTTTAGATAAAATAAGGAGATGGAACTTACGGGGCGAAGCTATAACAAATCAGGAGAAGCTGTCACACGCATTCTTGACTGTACGCTCCGAACGTGACACTCGATGAGGATAATTAAGGGGAAGTGGGGACACGAAGATCACGAAAAGACACGAAGATAAAAAAGATAAGAAATAGGAGAGCTTTTAAAAACAATTTATTAGCCTCTGGTTAATAACTTTCATCTTTTATTGATACAGAAAGAATAATGACTGATAATTTCCTTAAAAAATTTAACCTCTTCGTGCTCTTCGTGGTCCTTCGTGCTTTTCGTGACCCTTTTTTCATCGGGGCGTGCGCCCCGCCAAATACCGCACGCGATCTGATTGTTGATTCTGACCGGCTGCTGATGTATCTGCGGATTTATCGCGCTGGGTACTGAGCCATTCGGTAATACATTCGAAAATACATTTGGCCATTGACAGGCCTTTGAAATCTATCCGGGAAATGGGGACGGCTCCAATGCTGATACCGTTGTAACCGTTCACTCCCTCTCACCCCAACTGGGAGAGGGGTGGGGTGAGGGGGGATTTTCGGATAGGCCATAACCTCAAAGGGTTTCAGGAAAGTAACTATTCAGGTAGATAGCTGCAGATATATAGGCTGTCAGAAAAAGACAAGGCGTCCCCACCATTGAGAAAGGCTTTGAGACTGACAGACTGACAAGCCCGCAGTCTCAACAACCTGTCAACTGAAAGCCTGCATACTATTCAACAGGGAAGCCTGCATAAAAAGGGAAAGAAATGAAAGGACTCCAACTGAAAGAGGATGTTAAAAACTGCTTCAGCTTATACATAAAATATGTAAAAGAAACTCTCGGCGTAAAGTTTATTATCGCAGGCATATTCTTATCAATTATAAATCAGCTTTGCAGCCTGGCAATCCCTTTCATATCAAAATTTGTAATCGATATCGCAATAATACAGAGGAATACACAGATTCTCTTAATTACCTTTTTGGTATCACTCGGTATTCTCGCCATAATGGCCCTTACCTCTCTGGTGGCCAATTTCCTGCTCTTCAAGGTTTTCGCTAAGAGTGGAATACAACTGAAAATGGATTTATTCAAGAATATTCAAATGGCTCCCCTGAATTTCTTTAATCAGGTAACGAGAGGCGATATTACCTACAGGATTTTAACAGACACGGAAAAATTAGTCGGATTTTGGACTCAATGCTCAGTGATGATCCCGTTTCAATTAATATTAATAATAGCCAGTATCACGATGATAACCTGGAATAAAAATCTGGCCGTATTTGTTTTCATTATCCTTGCTGTTCAATCACTGGTAATCGTTTTATTCAACAAGCCGCTTCTCAAGTATTCCTTTCTCATCAAGGAAAAGGCCCAGGAGGTTCACAAATATACCGTAGAGCATTTTTCACGGATAGAGCTTGTCCGCTCTTTTTCAAATGAAAAGCCGGAACGGGACGGTTTTCTTGGCCTCCTGAACGAGAAATTAATCATAGATTTGAAAAACTTTCTCATCCATAAGTATTCAGAGAATGTCAACTTGATAATCAGCAACTTATGGATCGTCCTGGTATTGTGGTACGGCGGGTCATTGGTTATCAATAATGAAATCAGCTTGGGAACGCTTCTGGCCTTCTTGATGTTAGCCAATATTCTCTATAAACCGATTTATACTTTGACAGAATTATTCCTCACGTTCCCCGATGTACGATCAAGCCTCTCCAGGATTAACGAATACGATCAGGTCAAACCGCAGGTTATTGAACCTGTGCACGCTCTGGATTTTGTTCCCCAGGAGGGCAATATTTCAATAGAAAACTGCTCCTTTACCTATGATGACCATAAAATATTAAAAAATGTAAGCTTGAATATTCCTTCAAAAAGTATTTTTGCCCTGGCTGGTCCCAGCGGCAGCGGAAAGACAACCCTTTGCCGCCTTATCGTCCGGTTTTTCGATCCCCAGGAGGGCAGTATCTATCTGGACGGGAAAAATATCCGGGACATTAAACTTTCTTCATTGCGAAGATCGGTTCTCATGACCCTTCAGACCAACCATGTCTTCAATACGACGATTTTGAAGAATATTACCTATGGATGTAAGGATTTAGATAAAACAAAGGTTTTAATGGCCTTGAAAAAAGCGGGCGTGGATTTCATCTATAAAATGCCCAACGGTCTCGAGACCGTTATCGGTTCCAATGGTATCAATCTTTCAGGAGGCGAGGCCCAGAGAATCGCTCTGGCCCGCGCCTTTTTGTTCAAACCGAAAGTATTTATCTTCGATGAGACCACAGCTTTTGTAGACCCGGAAACGGAAGAAAAGATAAAGCGCTCACTCCTGGAACTGAAAGAAAACAGCACCATAATTTTCATTGCCCATAACCTCTCGACTATTCTGCTGGCGGATAATGTGGCCATCATGGAACACGGTGTGATCAAGGAATCAGGTGTTCCCCGGGTATTGATAAATGACGAAACCAGTTACTTTTCCAGGCTGTATTCTTCGGTCTTACAAGGTGGGGCAAGTCCAGGTATTAAGGGTGATGTGAGTCCGGGTATTGGTGATGTGAGTCCAAGTCTTGGCGATGCAAGCCCAGGGCTTGAGGATGGGGCAAGCCCAAGCCTTCATGAAAGCCTGGTCGCATAGGAAGCTTGACAATGACTGTTAAAAATAAGGAGTGTAGCCCTTTTCTGCCCGTTGCGGGCACCTATTCTCCTGCGCCCGCAGGGCATTTGTTCTCCCTCGCCCGTGAGGGCGCTTATACTCCCCTCGCCCGTGGTGAGGGCTCCTATACTGCCCGTGAGGGCACTTATACTCCCTCGCCCCTCCGGGGAGAGGGCTGGGGTGAGGGGCCTGCTTGGTTAGTATCCTGAAGCTGATGACATTGGCCCTCTGCATGGAGAGGGTTAGCAACAAGGTGCATAAGAGCATTAATCGCAATTAATCATAAGCGTATGAACCATAAATATATATTCATGGCAGCAGGCAGTGCGGCGGTTATATTGCTCATCAAATCAAATGGATTTTGCCAAAGGCGTCAAATACATCCGGTGAATGAGGCGAACCAAGTGAATCAAGTGAATCAAGCGAGTCCAGTGAGCCCAGCAAATCCAGTGAATCCGGTGCCCCCCCCGGTGTATCCAATGTATCCGGTGACTCCAATGGAAAAGGGTATCACAAAGGGCACTGAGAAGCATACTCTCATGAAGGTAAGGTCATATATGGATGTTAAGTTCTCCCGCGTGGATAGACAGATGTCAGAATACACGTGCGGCCTGGCTACTCTTGCTACGCTCTTTACCTATTATTTCGACCTGCCGGTACATGAGGATGAAATAGCGAACGATTTTCTCAAAAATATCATCATCGAGAAAAGAGGAATCAGCTTTTTGGATATGAAAAACTTTATCCAGAGTAAAGGGTATAAGGCAGCCGGGTATCAGGTAAACTTATCGGCTCTTCTTATGGTTTTGGAAGAGACTCCGGTGCCAATCATTATCCATACCATGAGAACGCAGGGGAAGTATGACATGGGCCACTTTTCTCTCCTGCTGGGCTATCGCGATGGCTATTTCATCATAAAGGATCCGGCATTTGGCAATCGGGTCGTTTCTGAGGAAAGTTTCAGCTCTGAATTTACCGGCCGTATTTTGATCGCATTACCTGCTGATAAAGATAAAGCAATCTTGGACAAAACCTCCAAGAGATTGAAATTTGAAATCATTAACGCTCAAAAGTACTTATTAAAGGTGAACTACTTTGAAAAAGCTTACCCTAAACTTAATTATCATTTCTTTACTTTTTAGCATTCCCAAGGCCGCAGTTGCGGCAGAAACTGATGGATCGATATTCAGGTTATCTTTCGAGAAAGGCTCTCTCTACTCTCTGGATTTGAAGTACAGAAGCTATGTCACTGAGTCAATCAGATTTAGAGTGGCCCAGCCTACGATAACCTACGGGCATTTTTTCAGCAGAGGGTGGGCATTTTTCACTTGTGCGCCGTTTATATATTCCAATAAAGAGCTTGAAGATGCCAGAGGGGAGAACGAAGAAAAACAGGTTTATCTTTTACTCGGTAATGTTGTTATCACTCCTCAGTACAGCTTCAAATGGAAAGGCAAAACTATCCGGCTTTCTCTGGAGACGCAGTTACCTACGATGAATAGACTCTATGAACTGGAATCACAGGAAACGAAAGCGAATGGTAACGGTAATGGGCAGGGTTTTATGAATATGAATCAAAATCAATCTAATACGAGTAAATTAGGCAAGTTAAATATAAAAGAAAATAAAATATTAACAACGAAACCCTCTATCATCATAAGCCGTGCTTATGATCCCATAATTCATGTAATAAACTTAAGCTTTTGTCAACCCTTATGGAGAGAGGAAAACCGGGAAGAAATTTACCAATATTGGAATGCTGAGGCCAGCTACGGTACCTATTTTGTTGTGAATGATAAGTTCACCCTTAATTCAGACCTTGGCATTTCAACAGGGAAAAAGAAAGAAAATTATATTCTTAAGGTCGGGACAACCTTTTTCTCGACCCCAAAACAAGGATTGGATATTTATTTGCTCAATATGTATAACGGATTAACCTGGGAAGTTACTGCCGGAATCTCGTACACGATTACGCGGTAATAAGCTGAAATCTCTTATAGAATTACCCAGGAGTAATGCATGGGGCCTCCACTACTCTCCTCCCCCTTGAGGGGGGATGCTGGGTGGGGGTGAATACAAGAACTACCCTTCTGTTAAGGGATGGGAAATAGAGCACACCTTCATATATGAGCAATTGGTTGAACTTATATAACTTTGTAGGCCATGGTACTCAAACATATATCAAAAAGGGGAGTTAAAAATGGCAGAGCTACAAACACCAGCAACATCTTCGATCCCGATTAAACATGCCAAAATTCTAAAAGGCCCGCTTCAAATGGCTTTTGATATAACTAATAGATGTAATTTTAAATGCCTTCATTGTTATAACAGAAGTGGCGAGCACGATAGAATACACGATGAACTAAAGGATAAGGAAGTTATAAAATTTATTAAAGATGTTGTCAAAATTAAGCCTCTAAACCTTTGCATATGTGGGGGAGAGCCATTATTGAGAGAGGAATTAGTCTATGAGGTCGCAAAGATTCTATCGCGAGAAAACATCATGGTTTCTCTTGTTACTAATGGTTCATTAATGACTGAGGACAGAGCAAAACGTCTTCTTGATAGTGGGATCGAAAGAATACAAGTTAGTCTTGATGGTGCGAGCGCTGAAACCCATGAGAGACTCCGTGGATTTAAGGGGAGTTTTAAAAAAGTATTAGATGCTATTTCGATACTTAAAAGTATTAATGGTTCCAAGACAATAGTAGGGGTTGCTTTTTGTCCTACCCGGTTTAACTGTCATGAGTTTGAGAAGGTTTTTTATATGTGTAAGGAACGGGAAGTAGATAGTATTCGTATCCAGCCATTAATGCTTTTGGGCAGAGCTCAATTGAACATTAGGGGAATAGAGCCAACACCACTACAATATCGTAATTTGATGAGAACGATCAATTCCCTTTGTTATAAATATGGATCAGCATCAATAGACTGGGGCGATCCTATTGACCATCTTATAAGAAATTCCTCTGTAGCACAACATTGTGTTGTTTTCGTACATATTTTTTCAAATGGTGATATTGCTGCATCACCTTATCTTCCAATAGTTGTAGGGAATATAAAAAGATATTCTTTTATCAAATATTGGGATGCAGGGCTGGCTCGAATGTGGGAATCGGAGTTACTAAAAAAATTTGCGAACAAAATTAAAAGCATTCCGGATTTAGGAAAAGAACATAATGGTTTGCCAATTGTTATGTTTGATGAAGATATTTATGTTGATCTTGTTGATGACAACTTATTTAAAGTTAAGGAGTCAACAGTCAGGAGTCAAAATTCAGGAGCAAGAAGAGAAATACAGGCTGGAAGCCTGCCTGGTAATTGAAACCCAGCCATTTCGTCATTCCCGCGAAAGCGGGAGCATGTCCTAAACTTCTCTATTCTACTGCTCCTGCAAGGATGGCGATGATGTGGTACATGGAGCCTCTGTGACAGCCGAAATGAAAATCAAAATCAATGGATAAATTAATTTGATATAAAATTATTATTTTTATCTAAAAATAATTTATTAAATAATGGGAGAAATTAATTATGCAAAGTTTGGAAAATCATCGCCCTATTTTTAAAAAGGAAAATCTTATATACGAGAGAGAAGAAAAGGATAGTAATTGGACAATTCTTCCTAAGTTTCATCCGGAGACGAGAGAGTTAATTATAAATCGCACTGCCAAAGAAGTCTTAATGTATTGCGATGGAACGAGGACGATTGAAGAAATAGTAAAAGCCATGAAGGACAAATACCAAAATGCAGCTATCGAATTAATAAGAAATGATGTACACAATACTCTTGCAAGTTTTTCCAGGTTAATGATTATTCAATGGGAAAATGAAAATCCTTTTCTTTTTAAAAGAGAAAGAATAATTTCTGATGAAACATTTTTTAGGATTGGAGTTGAAGAGGATATATTAGAAATTAAGGCATTTATTGAAAAATCAGGCATATCGGAGAAAAAGCTTGAACAGAAAGAAAATTCGGAACTGTTTTTATATAGAAGTTCGCTTATTGATCCAATAAATGAGTATTCAGAAGTAGCAATGAGGCAAAAGATGTTTAGATATTATGAAGATTTTTTTATTTATTTCAATAAAAAAGAAATTTTAAGCCTCATATCAATCGCTTTGCCAATGCCTCCTAATCAGGCTGCATCTTTTAACTTAGTAATCGCGAAGAAAAGCATCTTAAAAGATTTGCTGAGATATTCTGCGGATAATTTGCCATTTATTTCCGTTTTTAAAATTAGAAAAATAAAATTATATGAGGATATGAATGAAAAGTTATCTCCTGAATTCGAAAAAATTTTTGTTGATGAAGGATATAAACAGGAAGGCATACTGAGGGATGAGTTAGGATTAAATCATGACCTGAGGATCATGAGTTGGATATATGATCCTTTATTTATCGACGAGGTTGAAAAACAAAGAAGCAATATTACATATAATTAATTGATAGTTGATTACTGTAGTTAGGACATATGTATTCAAACTTTTTATATGAACTGGATCAGAAGTGTCTTACAGATACACCTTAGTAATTCATATAGTATATTATCTTCCCGGGGGAGAAGGAGCCTATCAGAAAATTCTGTCTATTTTTTAGAGAGATTATAAAAAATTAGGGAGGAGGTGAAAATTATGGCATATGAAAGACCTTCAATCGAGGCTTTAGGTGATGCCCAAATGGGTGAAGTAATGGGTGCCTGGGCTTTTGCTCTGGTCTTTGTACCTTTTCTATCTTTCACCTGGCCATTTGGCACAGGCGGTGTGGGCATATATCTGGTCCTGTAATTGCTGCTTAGAGTTAGTTTGAGCAGCGTGATTTTTGTCTGAATGATAGGCTAAAAACTCTTCTCCCCTGGGAAGAGTTTTATGGAGATTAATAATAAGAGAAATACAGGAAAGTATATGAAAAGAAGATCTTGCGGGAAAATGAGTATGGAGAGTAAAAAGAAATTGTACTTTTCGAAGTCTCAAGAATCTGGTTGGAATTTGAAACCGAGTGCCAGGATATCAATAATAATGCCCCGGTTATCATCAATATCAATACTAATATCGTTAACATTATTAATCCTCTCCTTTTTCACCTTATTACCAGCGAAAGGATTCCCAATGGATTTACCAGACATAACTTACATTACTCAAACTGCCAGGGAGAAACATGAAAACCTTAAGGCAGCGATACCCAATATAGCACTTGTCCAGGAGTCAATTACCGTTACTGATAAAGATAACATTACTTCGATTATTAAATCTTTTAAGCAGGGTGAAAAGTTCCGGATGGAGGCTGAAATTACCTCAAAACTTAACCAGGGTAAAAAGGCTATTACCATTTATGATGGAACAGACTATTGGACTATTTCTTCCGGAGTAAAGACCAGGCTTTCCGAGGACATGAAGAAAAAAATTCAGACTACTGCTGAAAGGAAATGGTGGGACTTGCTTCCTGATGGGGCGGAGATCAAAGGCATCGAGAAAATTGATGAATCTGAATGTTACCTCATAGCACCTGGTAAGGTATCACCCCCAAAAGTAGAAAAGAACTCTATTAACAGACTTTGGATTGATAAAGAAAAACTGATGTTACGCAAAGTCGAATCCATAGGGCTAAAAGGTGAAATTTACATTATGGTTATTTCTGACTTTCGCACCATTAAAGACAATATAGAAATTCCTTTTAAGGTAATGACATATAAAGATAATAAGCTCGTGTCAACTGTTACAACAAAGTCTTGTGAAATTAATAATGGAGGGTTTCCGAGTAAGTATTTTGATGCAAATGCAGAGCAAGATATTAATATTAAGGAGGTTATCAAGGAATTATTTGATTGATTAAAAGTAACTACTCAGGCACAAAGCACAGAGGGACAAAGGCACAAAGGGGAAAAGAAGATACAGTGAACGCTGAGCACTGTAAATCCTCAAAGGCTTCGCGGGAATGACGAAATGGATAAAGCTAATGGAGAAATGGCCGTTGCGATTGCGATGGCGAAATGGTCGTTGCGAACAACGAAGTAGTCAAAGTATATTGAGAAGTCTGCTCCCCCTGCCGGATGAACAACCCTCAGCTAATTGCTGAGCAGGTCACAAAGGTGCGTGTACCAGCCCCGGATGTTCTGGCGAAGTACGTACTGGCTTGCCTGCCTAAAGTGCGTAGTGGCTGCCCTGCGAAATGCGAAAGTCTATCGCGCAACTACGCACCTGGCCTGCCGTTCCTGCCGCCTTGCCATCGTAAGCGCAAATGTATCCTGCTATCCTGTGCTGTATCCAGTTCCTCCGAACACCCACACCTCAAGTGCGCAGCAGAGCAAAAGCCGAAGGCGATATCCGGTCTTCTCAGTAACTTAACCATCCTCCCAGTCAAGGCTTTTCATATCCTGTCCGCACACGCCCCCCCGGAAAGAGCGTATTGTCTTCGATATCCATACTTTCTTCGAGAACCTGGCTGAAAAATTCCGGGAGCCTGCCCCAGTGTAAACATGCCTCAGTGTCGGACCTGCTCCAGTGCCGGATGCCATCACCTCCTTTCGAATAGGCAGAGAGCCTCTGCTCTGCCGTGTTATATGAAACGAAAAAAACCAAAGGGAGTAAAAACTGTAAAGCGCGGAATCCAGATAAAAAATGGAGTAATCAGTATCCCTGCTTTGATGCTGGTTTTTATGTTCATGGTTTCACCCGGTCCTTTTCGTGGTTATCAAGGTTATCTAAGTTATCAACATTACCAAGGGTAGTAGCAAATTCTTGATCATAAGTATATTCCAGGGTGGTTCCTGTATTCACCTCCACCCAACCTCCCTCCTCAAGGGGGAGGAGTGTAAGGGGAAGTAACTAAAAGTAAATACCTGCTGAAGGCGAACTTATTACTGTACCTGATCACTGTACCTGGAAAAAACTCTCGTTCACGACATTGCCATGCTCTCAATATCAATATCAATACCCTCACGCCGGAGAGAAAATCCATTCTCCAGGCGTGAGGGCATCTTGGGCTAAGGTGAAATTGTTTCCTTTACTCTATAATCTATAACCATACTCCATTAAGGTTAAGCAAAGAAATTGAATAAACCCCACGGGGTTAATCCGAAACAGTTAATGAGAGTCAAACTCCAGGGAGTAACACGAAATCCTGCTTTCAGACTGGTTGCTATCTTCATTTTTTCACCTCCTTTCCGTAATATGCCTTCGGTTCATAGACTGGGCCGGAAATGCCCTCTCTAAAACCGCCTCCCGAGAGCATGGGTCTGTAATACAGACACTCTCTGACTCTCTGAAGGATATAATAACTGGACGTCCTCAGTTCAGAGTGTAGTGTACCTCCTCCGAACAATAAGCCTTTTCATAACCAAATCAGGTATGCCTCCTGGTTATATTGCATTATCAGTATCAGGCAAATAAATGGAAAAATCCAAATGGTGTTAATGCACTTATGCACCAGATATTCAGACTCCAGGGAGTAACACGAAATCCTGATTTAAGGTTGGTTGCTATCTTCACTATTGATCTCCTTGTCTCATTGTCTCCTTGTTCCAAAATTACCAACGGCTTTCGGCATTTCTCTCCAGTCCGGGTTATCTTTGATTTCTCCATTACCAGCCTGTTGAATGGCTTTGTGGAGTATCACTCTAATAACCGGCTTCGCTGAAAAAGCTTGGCAATAGTGGAAAGGCATTTCCACTGCTGCCAGAAAGCCTTTCCACCACTGCTTTACGTGATACTAGGCAAAGAAATTGAATAAACCCCATGGAGTTAACCAATACCAATCCACGATGGTAAGACTCCAGGGAGTGACGCGAAAACCTGCTTTCAGATTTGTTGCTATCCTCATGATTTCACCTCCTTTTTTTAGGATTGCCAAAAGTTTCCGGCCTTTCTATCCAGCCTTTTTGATCTCTCCTTTTAGCCTGCTGATCCGGCCTCGTGGAGTATCACCCCTCCACTGAAGAAGAGCTTATCAATGGTGGGAAGGCCTTCCCACTATTGGCGGAGAGACCTTCCCACCGCCTGGGTGGGAAGGCCTTCCCGCTACTGCCTAAGGTGATACTAGGCAAAGAAATTGAATAAACCCAACGGAGTTAACCAGAACCAATCCACGATAGTAAAGCTCCAGGGAGTTACCCGAAAACCTGCTTTAAGGTTAGTTGCTATCTTCATAGTTTTCACCTCCTTATCTCAGGGTTTAGCCCCAGCTTGGGATTACTCTCAAGCTGAAGGCATACATGCCCCATACTGGGGCATGGTAATAGTTGTAAAAACCCTTCCTCCGAAATAAATCTCCCATGATGTACCTGGTTGATGATAGCACCGCAGGGCACTATCTCTCAGTTATCAACACTGAACATATATCGTCACTAAGGTTGGAGAATAATTACTACAAAAAGATGTATATTTTAGTAAATTCAAGTACCAATTTTATGTAGATTATGGAAATTAAAAAGTTAACTACTTGATATAATTATAAATTATGAAAGAAGGCCAGATTATTTGGAGGCTAAAAAATTTGGTATTATTAGGCAGAATTTTGACTTAATTTGTACAGTGAATGTGTGCAGCCCTGGCCGTTGCGAGATCTATATTCGAAAGGTCGAAGTAAGAGTAAGAGAAACTACTCAGGTAGGATAGACTGTAGTCTTTTGAAGGCAATGTCAATAGCTTTAGGCTACGTATCGAGAAAGCCCCTCACTTGCCACAGAGGCTCCCTGCCAGACCTCTTCCAAAGGGGCGAGGGAGAAAAGAGACCAGCTTATTACCCGTCGCGATAAATCCGCGGCCAATTAGGCTCGACCAAGGGATCGCGTGCGGTATTTGGTGGGGCAAAAAAGCAGCCTCACCCTCTTCCGTTAGCGACTATCGAATACATGTGGTCGCTGCCTTTTTCATGAGGGAAGCCCCTCCTCCACTCCCTGGTGTGCACTTAGCTTAACACGTGGTACCTTATCCAGGCACGGTCAAAATGTAAGGTTTACGGGCTGGTGGATGTATGCTTACGGATGGGCAATAACCAGGAGGGTGGGGGCCTGCTCAAGGACATACGCCAGGGCCTGATGGAGGCTTTCCGGGTCAAGCGCGGCAAAGCTCTCATCGAGAATGATCAGGTCTGCGCCCTGGAGCAGTGCCCTGGCAATGTAGATGCGGCTTTTTTCTCCATGGGAAAGCTGCCATCCGGTCTCCCCGACCATCTGCATCAGTCCTGCGGGCATGCGGTCGAGCAGGCTGCCGAGGCCGAGTTTGCGGCAGACTGCTTCAGCCTCCTCAAGGTCACCGGGCTGCGGCGGCCAGCGCCGGCCCATCAGGAGATTGAAGGCCAGGGTGCCGGTGAGGACATGGTTTTCGTGAAACTGGGGCGCGGCGGCCACCCGGCGGCGCCAGGTCTGTGTCCCGACGGTTGAAAGGTCAAGTCCCCGCATCAGAAGAAGGCCCGACTCAGGCGCGCGCAGGCCGATGAGCAGAGAGGCCAGGGTGGATTTTCCTCCCCCGGAGGGGCCTTCGAGCAGGAGCTGGTCACCGGCCCTGATTTGCAGGCTGCATCCGTAGATAACCGGCTCGCTGCGGCCCCGGTAGCGAAAGGCACAGTTATGCATCTCAATCACCGGATACTGCTCGTGCTGCTCATTCTGTTCATTCTCCTTCGGGGAATGGGGCTCGTGCGTATGGACAAGAGCTGAGGAAGAAGGCAGCCCGCAGGCTCTGGGGCGGCCTGCTGCATGAAAGAGCGGGGCGACCTGCTTCCAGGCAATGACGGTATCGGCAAGGCTCATAAGCCCTGCCGGGAGCTTTCCCAGGGCACGCTGGGCGAGTAAGACCCCGGCCAGGCCGACTGCCAGCACCCCCACCGATCCTGCCTGACCCGAAACAAAGGCCACAGACAGCCCGGCAAGGCCCAGAACCAGCCACCCCGAGGGTATCAGGGTCGTGAGCAGAACTGCCCGTGAATCCATAGCCTTTGACAGCTCCAGGTAGCGCTCGACCGCCTGATCCTCTCCATCGTGCCAGTGTTCACGCCGCTCCTGGGCAAGCCTGGTCCTGTGGCCAACCATCCGCTCAACCAGGTCATGGGTCATTTCAAGACGCATCTTTGTCCATTCCCAGCGGTCGGTGAGGTAGCGCCAGCCCCAGAAAAGGGATATCATCACCCAGACAAGAAACAGGAGGATATTCAGCCTTCCTCCTGTGCCGATTCCAAGAACCACGGTAGCCGCAATCAGCTCGATGATCATGGCTATGCTGGTAAATCCGCTGTTTAAGGCAAGGGATTCCAGGGCTTCGGATTCAATGACCCGGCCAAGGAGCTGTCCGGCACCCTGGTGGCTGATCTCTTCAGGCTCAAGCTGCAGGGCACCATACAGGAGCCGCTGCTTGAGGAGTCCTCCGGCATTGATGGCCAGAGCGCCCTGAAACCAGGTCGCGGCCATCTGGAAGGGGATCATGGTGAATAACAGCAGCGCCCAGGCCAGGAGCCACCCCAAATCGAGGTTGCCCTGCAATGCCCCCCGCCCTATTACCCACCAGGCAAAGACCATCAGTGCGTATTGAACCGTGTAGGCCCCGGTGAGGGCACAAAAGGAGCGCGGAAGGCGGGCCTGACGCATCTGCTGCCAAAAGCCTGCGCCCGGCGAAAGCCGCAGAAGCCAGCACCGGGTAACCGGCACCGGGCCAAGGTGCTCGGACAGAATGACTGCCCGTGCCTGTGCATGGCGCTGCCTGCTGACCATGACCTCAGCGAACAACCGGTCGATCTCAGGGGCAAGGTATGATTCCAGCCCCTGGCACAGTATCGCTTGGACTGTCTCAAGGGCGATCCGGTGCACCTTGTGGTCAGGGCCGAGAATGGATAATGGCTGATTTTTCCGGCCCTGCCGTTTGCCGGGAACAAGGGCCAAAAAACGCGGGGCTTCCTGAAAACCGGGGTGTCCGGGTTGTCCGGGCAGGGGAATGAGTGCCGGGGCGGCACCCTGCAAAAGCCTGCCGGTCATGTCATAGGTGATATCGATTGGCTCGGCCTCAAGCCCAAGGTAACTGACAGCCGACTCGATCCACTGCTCAAGGGCTTTACCTGCACCGCTATCGCCCCCGGCGGTTTGGGATTCGGTTTGGAATTGCTGAATAATGCTCTGCGGCGGTCCGGGCATTTCGATCGGCAGGGGCTTGAGTGAGCTTTTTCTGGCCAGAATTTCCAGGGCTTCGCCTAACCGGGAGACCGGCCAGGAGAAAGCCTCCGGCTCCGAAAAAATTTTTCCAGTTAATTTCTGGCTTAATTTCTGATGTTCCATCTAAAACTCCCCCTGTGCTGAAAGCATCCTGTCCGCCGATCCCCTGCTCTCCTCCCACCCGTCAACAGCAGCTTCTTCGATCACCTGTCCTGCATCGAGGCGCAGCCTGCGCCAGGCCGGACCGGACCAGAAACCTCTTCTGACCCTCTCTTCCACTTCCGCTATCGCCCGGTAGCGTGAATCGGGCCTGCTGGCAAGGTCAGCCGGAGCACCGGCCTCAACAATCCGCCCCCCCTCCATTACCAGGACCTGGTCAAAGCCGATGGTCTCGCCTACATCATGGGTAATGCACAGGAGCGTGGCCTGCGGCCAGAGCTTTCGGCAGTTCGAAAGAAGGTCCTGCCGCTGCCGGTAATCGAGCCCCCGGAATGGCTCATCCAGGATCACCAGCCGCACTCCAGGCCGGAGCATTCCCCGGGCAAGGCGAACCCGCTGCCCCTCACCGCCTGACACCAGGACTCCGCCCTCGCCGAGCCGGGTCTGGAACCCGGCTGTCAGCCGTCCCAGAACACTGTGCAGGCCAGCCGATTGTATCGCCTGTCCGATCGGCAGTGATGCATCGGGGGCAATTCCATAATAGAGGTTTTCGAGCAGGGAGCGGTTCCAGAGCTGCACCGAAGGATCAATCCAGGCCGTTTCACGGCGAAGCCGCTCAAGCCGGTCAGCGGTGAGGGGGCATCCGTCAACCAGGACCCGTCCGCTGAAGGGGCGGTGCCAGCCGAGAAAAATGCCGACCAGCGTGGATTTTCCTGCACCTGAGCGGCCAACGATGGCCACATGGCTTTGCGGCTCGATGGCCAGGTCAATGTCAGTGAGGATGATCTGCCCGGCTGCCCGCACACCCACGCCTTCGAGAAGAAGGGATACTCCCCGTCTTACTTTCACTGTTCCCGGCGGATAGCCCGGACTATCATCAGACTCCTGCAATTCCCCGCCCTGAATATCTGCTTTGCCCTGCGGAGCCGCCGTTTCCCCGGCGGTTGGTTCTTCGGGAGCGCCGAGAGGTTCAATCAGGCGCAGGGTCACGTTGCGATGATTGGGGTACTGCCGGGCCATCGTGGCCACCATCTGACCGAGATTTGGCAGATTCAGGGCCCAGTACCCCAGTAAAAGGACCCCCCCGGCATCACCTCCGTGTGCCAGATAGCTGAACAGGAGCCATGCAGCCAGCCCAAAGCCGATGAAGGACAAAAGGCCCTCGATGGCCACTACCGCGGCCTGGAAGCCAAAGCCTGCATTGGCCCACTCGACCAGCAGGTCCTCATGCTCACGGCGGACGGCCCGTTCCGCACTGTGAGCACGCACTGCCACCAGGCCAAGCATTACATCGAGGTAGAAACGGCTCAGGGCCCCGCCGTGGTTCCGGACCCGGAGATTTCGCTCAGCCAGGTAGGGGTTGACGATAAGGGGCAGGCCGACGCTGAGCAGGGTGGTCAGCAGGGCAATCAGCGCACTCTGCGGGTATATCCAGGCAATTGCAGCCGTAGTCAGGGCAAGCTCGAAGGTCGTGCGGATGAATTGGCCGCCAAGGGTTGGCAAAAGCCGCAGAGTTTGTACACTGTGGCTTCGCTCGGCCATATCCGAGGTAAGGCGGCTTTGAAAGTAGCGGTCATGGAGCCGGGGAATTTTTTCCATGAAGGCCAGCCGGAGGCGGGACTCAAGATGCCGTCCAAGGCGCAGTAATTCTGCGGCAATCGGAAGCTCCAGGAGAAGAGCCGCAGTTGCAAAAACGAGAATCGCGGCCATGAATTCGAGCCGCTGCCCGGCCAGGCCAAGCTCCCGGCCAAGGTCAAAAAGCCCGCGAAACAGCAGGGCCTGGATAATGACACTGGTAGCTGCCATAGCCAGGGCGACAATGAGAAGCGGCGCAGACAGGAAACCGTCGTGAGCCAGGAGCTTCAGAAGCTCACGTCCGGCCTTGAGCGGCCGCTCATGGATGGCTGCTTCGAGCTCGACCGAAAGAGCAGCGGGACCTGCCCCGCTATCCGGGCTGCTATCCGGGTTGGCGGTACCCGGCTGAACAGAAGCGCCTCGATCCTGGCTTTCGGGTATACTATCCTGCCCCTCAACCGCAGTGTAGAGGGCCATCCTTCCTGCTGCCGCCTGCCTGCCAAGTGCCCGGACGAGCACAGCGCCGCGCAGGAAAAGCTGTTCTTCACCCCGCATCCCGGCCGGAGCGGGCTGAACTGACCAGTAGGCAGCCGGAATGACTCTTGCCATCTCCTGTGCCGCCTCTCCCCGCCCGCGTTCAAAGAAAGCCCTGATCACGCCATGAGCCTGCCGTCCCGGTCTCAGTGCCCCTGATCTGACCAGGGAATCGACCATCCGGCAGGCCGCATCCAGGGTGCCTATCGGCTGCCAGCCAGGGTCCTGGAGCGCCTCCTGTACGAGCAGGATTATTTTCCTCCGTGATAATCCAAGCCTTGCCAGCCTGTGGCAGAGGGCCCCCAGAAATTCGGGCGTCCCTGCCCAATCCCGCCAGGCCGCAGCCGGAACCGGCATGGTATGAACATACAGCTCATGGAGAAGCTGCCTGCATCTTGGCCACCTTCTGCCGGTAGCCGGATCCATGACCTGAGCGATGCGGCCATGAATCCGCCAGATGACAATAAAGTGCGTCAGCCCGCTTGGGCTGCACACAGCGGCAATGGCGGGCAAAGCCCTGGCCTGGGGGAGCAGCAGGTGATCGACCGGCAGCATGATCTGTTCTGCTTCGAGCCCCAGTTGCATGGCCACCTGTTCCAGGGTGTTCATGGAGGTGCCATCGACATCGGTCTGGCACGCCTCACGGAGTCGGCCATAGCTTACCCGGATGCCAAAACCTTCAAGGAGGCACTTCAAAGATGCTGGCCCGCAGTCCATGCTCGATGTCTGGACGATTTCCGGAATAATCAGGCGCCGGCGGTTTCCTGGGGCATGCCGGGGGGAGGAAGGGCTGGCCGTGCTGGCGGCGCCGTCAGCGGACATTGTGTCCTCCGGTGACTGATCCAGCCGTTGCAGCGGACCCGGCAGGTCCGTCCATCGAGCCGAAGCTTTTCGAGGGGCGCGTCAGCAGCTTTCCCACAAGCCGCAGTACCAGCTCTGCCGGTGTGGTTCGATCCACCTCGACTTCAACCGAACCTGACAAACCATGCTGGAGAGGGATAGAAGAGACAAGGTTCGGGTCAAGAGCAAGCTCAGCCCTGACCTGCCCATCCCTGACTTCACTGGCGATCCTGGCGACCCTGGCTGGAATGCAGCCATATTGGGTCCAGGGGAAGCTGTCCAGGCGAAGCTGTGCCCGTTGACCGGGCCGGATGCGGCCTACCGTCTCTGATGCAGAAAAAAGAGCTGTAATGATAAGCCGCCCCGGAGTGAGAATGGTTCCACATCTTTCCCCCTCATGGATTACCGACCCGATCCTCAGATCCTTCATGCCATCAATTTGCCCGGCCACCGGTGCCCGAATTGAACCCTTGCCAATCTCGCCGAAGAGCCGCTCGATAGTCAGGGTCTTGGCCGCTATTTCTCCCTTGACCATAGCTATCTGGCGTTTGATCTGCTCTCTGCGCACCCGGCTTTCACTCTGACGGTTCTTTTCCTCCCATTCGAGTTGATGGGCACGAAGTTTGAGCGCCTCAGCCACCTCCTGGCGCTTTTGCATCTCTGCTTTTGTACGGAGGAAATCCACCTCGGACACAATGCCATCAGCCCGCAGGACCTCCATCCGCTTGAATTCGTCCTCCAGCAGCACAAAGTCCACTTCCGCTTCCCGCTGCCTGGCCCGGGCCTCATCAATGGCTTTTCGGGCTATCTGCTGATACTCATAATGTGCCTGCCTCTGAGCCTTCAATTCTCTGAAAAGCGCATCGAGCTGCCGGCTCAGGGCATCCACCTGAGAGCGCTCCTCAGCAACCATCAGGTGCTCCGAGGCCGTATCCAGTTCAACCAGAAGGTCGCCAGGCTGCACCTTCCGGCCCAGCACCATGTGATTGGCCACAACCCGCCCCCCGATGGGAGCGTCCAGCGAATAGGCCGCCAGGTCCAGCTCTATCATTGCTGCCCCGCTCACCTCATACAGGGTGACTCTGGCCGCCAAAAACCAGATTGCCCAGAGAACCAAAACCACAGCGGCAAACACCAGGCACAACACCGACCGCCGATGGCTGTCGGCCCGAAGCGCCCGCAGGGAACGGGAAAAAAACCTGGACATCAGTGCCTCCAATGCGTGGATTGAGGATATTTTGGTTAACGAGAATATGCCGCCAGGATTATTTTAGCAATTTTTCTTGGCAACTATTGTTATATCAAGATCGGCATTATACTTAAATTTTATGTAACTTATAAGTTAAGAAATTATATTTATGAGGCGGGATAGATGTTTCCTGGCTGGTTTTGGTATTGGCATTAGCATTGATGATCGTCATTCGGGCAATTCGGGTGCGCCCATTCTGGCTCCTGGCTCCTTTGCCTGAATCGGGCTTTCAGGTTCACCGGGCTAGATATAAGCTCTCAGGTATTGAGAATAATCCGCCAGCTCTCGTTCGAGAGTTCCCTGGGATATGATATCCATTTCAACTAATATTTCCCCGAGAAGAGGACGGGATTTTTGCTGGAGGTCAAGCAACCGCTTGACCTCTTCCTCTTTCAGATAACCAAGCTCAACTGCAATCGTTCCAAAGGTCTTTGGATTCTTATCCTGCTCATTGAGGATGTGAAAGACCTGCTTGACCGTAAGCATTTTTTCCTGAAGCGCTATTTTCTCGATAGCTGCCGTGCGCTCCTTTTGTAATCCCAAAGCATTAATCACTGTCTCCTCGGTGACAACGCCCCTATTAACCAAAAACTGACCAAACTTTAGCAATGGCTCTTGATTAATTTCCTTTTCTAATTCAGCCATAAATTTGTCTCCTTTCCTTCTTAATTATTATCGAGTAAAGGAAAGCTTGCCTTCGGCTTCCGGCACAAAGTGTACTCTCCTTACAGACAGCAATACAAAAGCACCTGGCCAACCTGCACATTTTTGAGCGGCCTTACCGACTATAATTGTCGAAGGGTCAAGGCAGCTTCAGATTTTCGGGGCCCAAGCGTTGAGCAGGCTCCTTTTCCTCCTCTCGAAAGATGTGCATAGGCGCATGGTATGAAGCTTGGCTGGGTGAGAAAACTGGATAATTTTGCATTTCACCAGCTCTGGGGCCGGGACATCAGCTCGCTTGGCAGGTTCAGGGTCTTTCTGATCAAATTGCTGAGGCTGATTTATGTGGCGGTGAAAAAGCTCACCGGGAGACAGCTTTCCCTCCAGGCAATGAGTCTGGTCTACACGACCCTCCTGTCTTTGGTTCCCTTGCTCGCGGTCAGTTTCTCGGTGCTGAAGTCATTTGGGGTGTATAACCAGATAGAGCCATTCCTGCGTAACTTTCTCGCCCCCTTCGGACCCAGGGCCGGGGAGGTGACCCAGAAAATTACCGAATTCGTGGCAAATATGAAAGTCGGTGTCCTTGGTACGGTCGGGCTGGCCACCTTAATTTACACCATCATATCCCTTCTCCAGAAAATCGAGAACGCCTTCAACTCCATATGGAAGGTCAGGCGGTCACGGAGCTTCCTCCGAAAGTTCAGCGACTATATGAGCGTTATCTCTATTGGTCCTCTCCTTGCTTTCTCGGCAATCAGTTCCATCGCCTCCTTCATCAGGACAACACCCTTTCAGAAGCTGGCTTCGCTGAAACCCATTGGCATGGTCTTTTATTTTACCGGCAGGCTGATTCCCTATTTTCTTATCAGCGCAGTCTTTACTTTTCTCTATATCTTCATACCCAATACCAAGGTGAGATTCAAATCGGCACTGGTGGGGGGCCTGCTGGCAGGCGGTCTCTGGGAGGGTGCCGGATGGGTCTTTGCATCGTTCACGGTATCGTCGACCAAATATGCGGCCATCTATTCCGGTCTGGCTATCATTATTCTTTTCATGATCTGGCTCTACCTCAGTTGGCGCATCGTTCTGATCGGTGCGGAGATTGCCTTTTACCATCAGTACCCGCTGATTCTCGGTGCGAATCAGGAGGCGCTTTTTGCCGACCACCGGTTCAGGGAAAAGCTCATCCTGACAATCATGTTCCTGATCGGCAACAGCTACTACCATAACACCCCTGCCTGGACGCTCAATTCGCTGGTGAATTATCTGCAGCTCCCGGTCGATCCCATTCAGGATATTCTGACCATTCTGGAGACAAAGGGGCTGGTTATTGAAGTTAACGATGGTCCACACATCTTTTTGCCAGCCAGGGATATCGAAACCATAACCCTGAAAGAGCTGCTCGGCTCGGTCAGAATGATTGGCCATGATCAGGACAGCCTTTTTTCTGTCAGCGAGGTTGACCGGATCATCGGTGATATCGACCAGGCCATCGGGAAGGCGATCGGCGAGGGGACCATCAAGGACCTTGTTCTTGGCAGCCAGCCGTAGGGTACTTATAAGGAAAAAGAAAAAGGACACCACTGAGACACTGAGACACAGAGAAAAACACAGGAAATGAGCAAAAGTGCAGGGAGCGAGAGCGTTAGAGAGTGAAGAGTGAGAGCCTGGGAGGGTGAAAAACGCTTTGACTTTGAAGGATGCTTGGTATCAACTAGCCCTAAAGTCCTCGGTAGATTTCCCGACGATGACCGATTTTTACGATCAGGATTATTAGCTCATTACTTCGCACGGTATAGATAACCCGGTAATCTCCTGTTCTGATCCGGTAAAGGTCATGCTCATTGGTGAGTTTCTTTGTATCGGGCGGATATGGATTTTCCGCTAAGGCATTAATCCGGTTTTTAATGCGGACCTGATCCTTTTTGGGGATATCCTTGAATTGGCGGGCAGCACCCGGAGAAAATTCTATTGTGTAAGCCACTATAACCCCTGTTCAGCTTTTATTTGTTCCCAGGGAATAGTTCCCTTTTCCTTCACTTCTTCCAGGGCCTCTTTGGCATCTTCAATGTCAATCTGATCTTCAAGTTTCTCCAAAAGCTCCAGGTCTGCAATGGAAACTACAGCGGCCAGGTTTTTTCCCCGACGATGAAGGATAACCCTTTCTTCTTTATAAGCCACGCGGTTGAGGATGTCTGCAAAATGGTCACGGGCTTTACTGGCAGATAAGCGAGTCATAATAAAATCCTCCCTCTTGTACGAATTGTGTATCTTGTACAAGGATACTATACTTCCTTGGACCTTGTCAAGTGTACATCCGGCCAATAATACCCTCACCTGTGTTTTTCTCTGTATCTCTGTGTCTCTGTGGTTTCCTTGTTTTTCTTGCCTTTATGGTCATGTCACCCCTTCTCCCCGGTCTTGGGTCCTGCCGAAGTCATCGTCAAAGCGGACGATGTCATCCTCTTCAAGGTAGTGCCCCAGTTGTACCTCGATGATATGGAGCGGGATTTTGCCGGGGTTTTCAAGGCGGTGCGGGGTGGTCTTGGAAATATAGGCCGACTGGTTCTCCTCCAGGAAGAAGGTTTGACTGCCATTGGTGATTTTGGCTGTTCCCCGCACAACCACCCAGTGCTCACTGCGGTGGTAGTGCATTTGATGGGACAGTTTGGCACCCGGATAAACGATGATCCGCTTGATTCTGGTGTCGCCTTTCTCCTCCAGGGTGGTATAGGTGCCCCAGGGGCGGTAAACCGTGGTGTGGGCCTGATATTCCCTGCGGCCTTTGGATTTCAGTTCATTGACGATTGATTTCACGTCCTGGCTTTTTTCAAGGTCTGAGATAAACACCGTATCGGGGGTTTCGACCACTACCATATTCTCAAGGCCGTTGGCAACGACCAGCCTGCCGTGACCCTTGATGAGGCAGTTTTTTGTCTCCCTGACGATGACATCTCCTTCGACCACATTCTGATTATCATCCTTGGGCAGAAAATCATAGAGGGATTTCCAGGAGCCGATATCACTCCAGCCAAAATCAGAGGGCAGGACCACTCCGCGCCCGGTTTTTTCCATAATGGCGTAATCGATGGAGATATCGGGTAACTGCTGGTAGCGTTCCCGAAGCTGGCCATCTTCGGCATTCATCAATTCCCGCATGCTCTTGAGAAGAGCGGGCTGGAAGGTCTCGAATTCCTCCAGGATCACTGAAGCCTTGAAGGCAAACATGCCGCTGTTCCAGTAGAAATTGCCGGCCTCGACATAATGCCGGGCTGTTTTTTCGTCCGGCTTTTCCACAAACCTCCTGACAACCAGGGCATCTTCTCCTTCGAGTTTTTGTGCTCCTTCGATGTACCCATAGCCTGTTTCCGGGTAATTGGGTTTGATGCCAAAGGTGACCAGATGGTCTTTTCCGGCAAGTCTGATGGCTGCCTGCAATTTCGCCTGAAAGCTTGCCAGGTCATTGATGACATGGTCGGCAGGCAGAATCAGCAGAATGGCATCCGCTTCTGTCTGTAAAATGGTCAGGGCGGCCAGAAGAATTGCCGGTGCGGTATTTCGCCCGCACGGCTCGGTGATGACCTTGTTGTCAGGCGGTATATCGATGGCTTTCAGATGCCGTTTGATTTCATAATAGTGTTCGATGCCGCAGACGATGCGCACTCTGTCCGGGGAAAGGAGTGGAAAGAGCCTTTTGATGGTGCCCTGGATCAATGAATCAGCCCCGACCAGGCTGACGAGCTGTTTGGGAAAAAGCTGGCGTGAAATCGGCCACAGCCTCGAGCCAGTGCCTCCGGCCAATAAAACTGGATAGACCTTTATTTCCTGCTCATGCATGCACGTATGACTCCTTCTCTATTATTATTTCAAGAACTTTCCTCACTGTGAAGCACTACTGCGCTGGCAGGTGCAACGACCAGGGAGACGGAAGCGATTTCTCCCTCCTGTGGCACGCCGCTGTCGAGGCGGACATCCCTCCACTTTCCTTCGGGCAGGAGGAAGGTGGCTGCCCCGCTCGTGCTTCCGTTTATCAGGACCAGAATCTTTGACCAGGATTCCCCGCTCAGGCCGCTGCCGTCGATGGAATAGACGATTTGCTCAGGAACCGGAGCAGTGGCCTGCACCCGGCTGTAGATCCTTTCGGCATTGCCCAGCCGGAAGGCCGGATGCTGCTTGCGAAGGGTGATGACCCCCTTGAGGTAGTGGAAAATATCAGCATGGATGGTCTTGAGGTGCCAGTCGATCCGGTTGATCGAATCAGGCTGATTGTAAGTATTGGCGATATGCTGCTTGGTGCGATAGAGGTCCATGCCGCAGTAAAGAAAAGGGATGCCCTGGGCAAGAAGGACCAGCAAACCCGCCAGTTTGACCATCCTCTTGCGGCTGTTTTCATCCATATTGGCCGATAGTTCAAGTTTATCCCTCAGCACCAGATCATCGTGACAGGTGACATAATTGATGGTTTCATCGGGATCCTGGGCAAAATCCTCGATCGATCCCCGTAATCCCCGGCAGATGGAGGCGGCGATATCGATGGAGGAATGCCCCTGAATGAAGGATGGGTCCGGACCATTTGGCGACCCCTTGATGGCATTGCGAAAATGGTCGTTGAACACCCCGTAACCCCGGCCTTTTTGCCTCCCCTTCTCGTTGATCACCGCAAGAGGAGATGGCCCGGCGGCCCAGGGTTCCCCGTAGATCAGGATAGTCGGATGAATGGCGTGCAACTCCGCCGCAACCCTGGTCATGGTTTCAACATCGATCAGGCCCATGAGGTCGAAGCGAAAACCGTCAATGTGGTATTCCTGGATCCAGAATTTCACCGAGTCGAGTAACAGCTTCCGGGCCATGGGATAGGTCGTGTTAAATTCATTCCCTGTCCCGGAGCCGTTGGAGATTTTTCCTTCTTCGTCCATCCGGTGATAATAGTAGGGCACAACCTGATCGAAGGGAGCCCGGCTGTCGTAGTGATTATAGACAACATCCATAATGACCCGAAGGCCGGATTTATGCATATCCTTGATCATCTGCTTAAGCTCTCTGATTGCGGTTTCATCGGCCGCATTACTGGCATAGGTTGCCGCCTCAGGCGAGAAAAAAAGGGTCGGCATATAACCCCAGTTATAATGGGGAAACTGTTGAAACTGCTCCCGGCCTATCCAACTGGTGAAGCTCATGACGGGCATGATCTGGACATGGGTCACTCCCAGCTCAAGCAGATGGTCAAGCCCTGTTCTGACCTGCTCCGGTCCCCTGGTCCCGGTTTCGGCAAGTCCGGTATACAGCCCCTTGTTCTTTACCCCTGAGTTGGCGGCAATGGTAAGCTCCCGCAGGTGAAGCTCATAAATGACGGCATCCTCCGGTTTGATAAATCCGTCTTCCGGTATTACCTCCCGGAACGCAGGCCGGTGGTCCTCTTCCCATCTGAGCTGCCGGTTGATTTCCTCAAAGTCGACAATTTTCCCCCGCGACGGCCCGACAGCAATCATCTCAGCCCAGGGATCAACGATTTCTTTTTCTCTGCCTTCCTGGTCAGTCAAACGAAGCATATAAAAGGCATCCTTCCAGTCTCCGGCATGGCTCCCCTGAAAGACGCCATGCTCGTCCCTGGTCAGGGGAACTTCAATTCCCGTGCGGTCATCAAATGACCTGAAGAGCATGACCCGCATCTGTTGTACGTCAGTAAAAGGGAAATGGAAGAACAGCGCCTGCGGGGTATATGACACACCCCGGTCGGATGAAGGTGCATGCTCCGGAACGGTCAGAATTCCTCTGGTCTGTGAGCAGGCACAGCGGCAATAGGGATCCATGACCTCGGACAGTTTTCCGTAGCAGGTCAGACGGAAAGTATAGTACTGCCCTTTCAGATCTCCCGGCACGGTCACGCTGAAGATCCCGTTTGTCTGCGAAATCCACCTGCCGCTCAGGTCGCCGGTCATAGGCACCTCACTGGCCTGATCGGACCACAGGTCCGGGTACAGGAGCACTGAAACGGCTTCGGCCATGGGAGCGAAGACCTTGAAGGTAGTAGCCTCCGGACTATACGTAACACCAAGGTTATTACCGTCATAAAAGAACCGGGGTTCGGCCAGAATCTTCCTGGGGATGACCTTTTTATCCTTGTCCAGATAATACTCCTGGCGGATATCCAGGTCCTTCTCCAGCTCAATGGCTAATTTTCTGGTCTGGAGACCCAGGAGGAGCAGGGGGGGATCAGCTATTCCCGGCACCCAGCCGTGGTCCGGGTTATCGAGTGTCTCTTTAAATTTGAACTGGATGGAGCCATCATGGGGAAATCCGTAAACGATCAGTTCATAATATCTTTCCTGCTCATTCCACCACATCTTCCATCGCGGGTCTCCTTCACCATGCTGCCAGTTATTATGATTGCCCAGAACAAAAATGCTCCTCGGACCTTCGAGCCGCTCCTCTGCCGGGTCTCCCTGAGAAGATGGATCATAGATAAAGTGCACTGCTCCATTTTCCAGGATCTCATAGCCATCTTTCCGCGGATTAAACGAGGTTTTCTGACCAAGGAGGTTTGTGTTCCTGACCGTAGAGATAGGAAAGATCGTCCCTCCCCGCTCACGCAGAGAAAACGATACAGCCTTCAACTCCCCCTTTTCATCCGAGACTATCGGGGCCGAGAGATTGACGATAATGGTTCTTGGATCATCGGCAAAGGCAGCGACAACATTGATTTTGATTTCGGGAGGCACATAATAGATATTCGGGTCATTTTCCAGCAGCCAGATCTCCGTCGGTATCGGTCTGGCGATCTCAATGAATCTGGTTTCTTCTTTTCCTCTATCCCACCGGTCCCTGCTCTTTTTAATCAAAATGCCCACCCTGGCTGAGCTCCCCAGCTTCTGGCAGTCTATGCGGCTGAAAACACCATAGTCATCATGCCCCACAAATTCGAACAGAGCTCCGTGCCTGCCTTCCAGCCACATCCACAGATACCAGTCATCATAACAGCCATCGTAGCGGTGGTAATGGATAGTCAAGCAGGAACAGGAGGTGGTTAGTTGGATCATAGCATTGTCCTCCCCCTTAGAGTTTTTGTGAGATTGTGAGATCAGGTCTATTCGGCTTTTCCCCGCCTTTCCCTTTACGGCTCAAAAGAAATTATCGGTTTGAAGGTATCAATTTCAGCTTTTCCACTGACCACTGACCACTGACCACTGACCACTGACCACTGATCACTGATCACTGATCACTGATCACTGGCCACTGATTTAACTCGAAAATCCAGCCGGACCGATGTCGGGTCGATGTATTCCAGTTGGATGCCGGCAGGCAGGCTGATATCCTCTCTGGACAGATAAAAAGTGCGCCTTCCCCATTGGGCCAGGGCGACGTTTAAATCGACCCGAAGGTCCTCAGATTTCAGTGAGGCAACCAGTTTGCGGGTGCCTTTGATGAATATTTTGGCCTTTTTGGGAGGAGAGGTCAATTCCATATTGGCAGGGACGTTTTTATACTCGATGGGCACGATCATATCGAGAGAGTAGTTCTGCTGCCCGGCCAGGAGGGCCCAGAAGAAAAAAACCAGGCAGAAGGCAGCCACTTTCCTGGGCCAGTGGTCCAGAATTGTCCGGGAGATGAAATCCTGGACTGACAGTTTCTCCTTCTTTCTTTTTTGGGTCAGATGCTCGACAATCAGGGTGCTCAGGATTTTGGCGTCCGGAACTCTTTTTATCTGGCCGTATTGAACTGTGGATACATGCCCCCTTTCCTCGGAAACAACAACGATAAACGCATCGCACTGCTCTGACAGCCCCAGAGAGGCCCGGTGCCGTGAGCCGTACCGGGTGGGCAGGTTGGCTTTTTCCGTCATGGGCAGGAATCCGGACACCAGTCTGATCCGGTCTCCATCGATGAGGATGGCTCCATCATGGATGGGAGAGGATTTCTGGAAGATGCTCAGCAAAATGGGCTCGCTGATTTCTCCGTTGAAGGCAATTCCATCCCGGATCAGGTGCTGCAAATCATCTTTTTGCTGAAACACGATGATCGCACCCGTCCTCTCTCCGGCCATCCGGAAGACAGCCTGGCTGATGGTTTCGACCATGGAGGGATCATGGGCTACACCCTTTTTTTCCGGCAGCAGGTTCAGCGGATTGACCCGCTCCAGTACCTCGCGGATTTCGGGCTGGAAAACGATGATGATCAGAACGATCAATACCTGCCAGAAAACCTGAAAGACCCAGGTGGAGAGAAAAAGCCCGCAGGATCTCACCAGGGTGTAAATTCCCCCAAGGCCCATTAAGCCGATGAGAATCCGGAAAGCTTTGGTTTTGTGGAACAGACTGTATAACTGATAGGCAATAAAGGTAATCAATAAAATGTCGATAAGATCCAGCAATTTGAAGTTCATTAATAAATTGACCATGAGACAGTGTATACCATACCTTCCGATTTTATGATATTATCAATGAGCTTGGCACTGCATTTCGAGCCGATAAAAACCTGATGAAAATAACTGATGAGGTGTCTGTGCAGTATCATGAAGATAAAATTTCGCTCGGTAAAAGCATTTCTGATTATCTTTCTTGTTCTCGTCTGCCTTATCGATCCTGCTTCGGCGGATGCTCCTTACGGGCAAGAGATCAAAAAAGACCAGGAAATTCAAAAACTTCAGCAGGATATAGCATCCCTGGAAGATGTTTTAAAGCTACTCTCCGATGAGAAACAAAGAAGCGCCTCGATCAGTCAGATCGAGAGCCTGCTGGCTGCCAAAAGAGAGAGCCTGGCGCAGAAAACCGGTGCCGCTCCCATTACCAGACATGGCGGTCCTCTCAATTTTATCCAATTATTCCAGAATGTCAAAAAAAATTTATCTCATCTCGACTTACTCAAGAGAAAGGTCGGTCATCTGTCGGAGGACTACGGCCGGATCAAAGAGTATCTTTCCAACCGGGAGGTCAGGCTCAGGCTGCTTGATACCGGTCTGAAGCTTGTGCTGTTCTTCGTTTTCGGGGTCATCTTATGGCTTCTTTCCCAAAAATTAACCCAAAAATGGAAGGCTTCCTGCCAAAGAAGGGATAAGGCTTCCCTTTCCGGAAAGTTGAGAGCCCTGTCATTTCACCTTTTTCTCAAGACCTATCCCCTGGTCATTCTTTTCCTGCTGGCCTGGGGGCTCTTGAGCCTCCTCTTTTCAGAAACGACTGTCTCGGCTGCCCTCACGGTCCTCGGTGCATGGTTTGGCTGCCGCTTCTTCAAAAATCTCTGCCGCCTGGTCGTCTCCCCGCAAGAGGAGGAAGACCGGTTATTTCACCTTGAGGATTCTCTGACCAGGTACATCCTTGACTGGTGCCGCCGGATTCTCTTCCTGAGCCTGTGGGCCTTCATTCTGGTCAGAGTGAGCGCCCTGCTTGGTCTTGAGCAGATGTCGGCCGCTTTTTTCAAAATCTATAAGGCGGGCATGCTGATAGCCCTGACCATTATTCTGACCCGGTGGAGAGAGAGCATCCGCAGGCGGTTTTCCTTTACCGTGGAAGAGAAAGACCCTGCCTGGAAGATAAAGGTGAAAAACGCCTATAACCAGGCGCTGGGGAAGGCCTATCTGGTGCTGATTATTTACTTTTCCGGAATCCTTATGCTCGATCTTCTGGGCTATGAGCAGGCTGCACAGATTTCCCTGTATGCCACCATGAAAAGTATTCTGGTTATTGCTCTGGCCGTTCTGGTCAGGATCTTCTGGGGCAGGCTCTTTCAGAAGATCTCGATCCTGGGCAGGCAGCATGCTCAGCGTTATCCCGATCTGGAAAAGCAGATTAACCAATATATTGTCTGGATCAGCCGCCTTGTCCGGCTGTCGATAATCATCCTGACCCTGCTGATAATCATGACCATCTGGAAACTCGATATCTTCGGATTCCTGGCCCGTCACTCAGCCCATCTCTTCCGGCTTGTCCGTATTCCGTCTCTTGTTCTGACGGCGATTATTTTAATTCAGATCATCGCCTTCGTGATTCAAAAAGCTGCCAGGCGGGTCGCTGAAACAAGGATTCAGAAGGGGGAAGGCCCTCCTGTCGAGGTCGAAAAACAGATGAAAACCATCGTCGGAATGCTCCATAAGACTGCCGCGGTTTTTATCTGGTCGGTTACGGGAACCATGATACTCAAGGAGCTTGGATTTTCCATCGGCCCCCTTCTGGCCGGTGCCGGAGTCGCCGGTCTGGCTGTGGGCTTCGGGGCCCAGAATCTGGTGCGGGATATTCTCAGCGGGCTTTTTATCATCGTGGAGAATCAGGTCAGGGTGGGGGATGTGGCCATTCTCAACGGGACCGGCGGCCTGGTCGAAGCGGTAAACCTGCGTACTACGGTCCTGCGGGGCCTTGATGGAACGGTCCATATTTTCCCCAATGGGACCATCACTACGGTCTCCAATATGACCCACGGCTTTGCTTACTATGTGTTCGATATTGGCATATCTTACAAGGAGGATGTAGACCAGGTGTTTGCCGCTCTCCGGGAGGTTGGCGACCAGATCGCCCAGGAGGAGCCTTACCGCTCCATGATCCTGGAACCACTTGAAATTCTTGGCCTGGACAGGCTCGATGATTCATCCATGCTCGTCAAGGCCAGGATCAAAACCCTGCCGATCAAACAATGGGATGTAGGCCGGGAGATGAACCGCAGAATCAAGAAGCGGTTCGATCAGGAGGGCATCGAGATTCCCTTCCCCCACCGCACCATCTACTTCGGGGAGAAAAGCAAGCCCATCGATATCAATATCAGAAATGCGGAGGATATCGGAGTTAAAGGGCGGGGGGAAAAGCAGGGGGAGCAGGGTGGCCAGGGGATGCAGGGAGGTAAGTTAAGGGAGCTTATCCGGGTGATAGTCAGAGAAATACTGGCTGAGGAGAAAGGGCGGAAGTAGAGGGATATCTGGGGTGAGATTTAAGATTAATACCTTCTGGCACTACGGGATCAGGGGCTTCCAGTTCACCATGGCGTGATCTTCGGATCGTATGCTACAGGGAAATTTCACCAATGGAGCGACATCGATGTTATCGTTATATCACCCCAGTTCGACAAGGTATTTCAACGGAAGGATATAGATATAGATCTGTTGTGGCGTACAACAGCCAGGACCGATAACCGGATTGAACCCATACCCTGCGGCGAGCAGCAATGGGAGAAAGATGATTCCACCCCTATTATCGAAATTGCACGGCGTGAAGGCGTGCTGGTAGAGCTTTGTGAGGTTGCTGGGACAAATTCCAATAAGTAAGTAATGTTATTTTTCAGTTCCTCAGCAATTTCCTCAGCAGTAACCTGGAAGGGAGAAACCTTGAAACGCGAGAGAGCCACGAGAAAATCATGCCTGCTTACACCGGCAATCTCAGCCGCTTTGGATTGAGAGATCATCTCCACTTCATACCACTTAACCGCTGCGGCAAGGCGAAGCTCTTTGATAAAGGCATCCGGGCTGAGCTTGAGCGCCGAAAAAGCTCCTTCCGGCAAGTCAATGGTTACTCGGACTGACATGATGTCCTCCTGGGATAGATTTGTAAATTTTGGCTTTCCTCCTTCGGTAAATCCTGCAACCAGGCAACTCTCTCCCCGTCCTGTATCTTCGTACTACTTAGAGCCGAAAAGTCCTGGGAGACCAAGCCATTATTGGAGTCATCCCCACTTTTCGGATAGGTACTTAGCAGGAATGGCACTTACATAAGAGTTGGTATTTCTCCCACAGAGGCGCAGAGACGCAGAGGATATCATTGGAAAGTAAAAAGCAGGAGTAAAATAAATTCCTTTCGCTCTCATTTATTAGGCACCATCCCTGTGGTAAGATAGGGCTGATCAAATATGTCAGCCATTATGTCAGCCATCGGATTCATTCTCTGTCATTCCCGCGTAGGCAGGAATGACGGGATTGGAGGCTTTTGAGAGGTATTTGGT
>JBFLZW010000022.1:0-47187 GCA_040755755.1 bacterium
TGTGATTTGAGTCTCTTTCAACTTGGCTTACGATTACTCGATCACCTCTTGGATTATGAATTACCTATCCCGGTACTATTTTATTATGCATTTGAGGCACGATTATGAAAATGTGTCCGGTAGTGAGTTAATTATAAAGTGTAATTATAAAACACGGACATAATGCAGTATCTTATAATTAAACCCAGTAATGAGGGGGATAACCATGAAACAGGAAAGAGTAAGACCATCAGCATTCAGAGTATCAAGTATCGGTTGGATTTTTGCTCTGGCAGCCCTGCTGGCAGTATCAGCAGTCTTTATCCCGCAGGCAGAGACAGAAACACTCCTGCCCGCAACCTCCCAATGCCCTGAGGATGATTCGGGAGCCCTGGATATCGGAGGAGTCAAGGCGATACCAGGGAGGAAAGTGCGGGTGCCGGTAAAAATCCAGGGTGCACCCAATAAAGTATCCGCCTTCGGCTTCGAGGTTACTTACCCTGCACAGCGCTTTGAATTCCTTGGCTTTGAACCGGGAGAGCTGGCTGCATCGTTCATTCCGTTCGATGTTACGCAAATTATTCCGGGCAGGTTGAGGGCCGCGGGAGTCTCCACGGGAGGCGGCATTCCTCAAGGGGCGGGCGGTTGTCTGGTCTGGCTGAACTTTCAGGTAAAAGAGAGCCAGACTCGGGAGAGTCAGGCTCAGGACAGCCAGGAAAACGGCCCGAAAAATCCCGGTCAGGGAATAGCCGGCATTGCGAATCCTGCCTCGGTCTATTGCCTGAAAAATGGAGGGAAGCTGGAAATACGGCAGGATGCAGAAGGCGGCCAGTATGGGGTTTGCATCTTCAGCGATGGAAAAGAATGCGAGGAGTGGGCCTATTTCAAAGGGGAATGCAAACCGGAACAGAAAAGCGAGTGTTATTCCCTGCACCTTGAGAATCTCAAGGATGACCTGGCACATTTTTCCTCAAGCCAGGGATGCCTTTGCCTCTCGGATTGTCAGGGAGGAGATCTTAACAATGATGGGGATGTTACTCCGCAGGACGCTCTGATTGCCTTTCGCTGCTATCTCAAAGCAGGCCCCTGTTCTGAATGCGCTGATGTAGATAATAATGGCAGCGTTACTCCAGCGGATGCGCTCTGCATTTTTAAAACCTACCTGGGACTTCCCTCCTGCCTGGACCAGCAGGCGGGACAGCCAGCCCCTGCACCTCTGGGGATGGAGGGAGAATGGAAAAGTCAAAACCCGGATATCGGCGGAGGGAAAATGGTCGTTGACCGGCAAAAGCAGACCGTGGAGATGCTTGACTCACCTCAAGCTCAAGGACTGGGATTACTGGTAAACTTCCAGTATACCCCGACCGGAGGCTCAGGCCCTATCTCCTTTCAGGCCAAGTTTCCTGCCGGAAGCATAGTCGCCAATTTTATTGGCACAGCAAACAACAGTCTCTGCCCGCTGGGGGTCTGGTGCATCTGGGCAGGACAGTTCCTCGTGGATGGCAGCTATAGCCTCAAGAATAACCTGGGCCAGCTCCTGGATGAAGGGACATTCAATCTCAAATACCCTGCTGTTCCCTGATGCCCGATCGCTCGCTCCCTCTCCCCGAAGGGCAATGTCATTAACGTTAATGACATTGCCCCTGATGGGGGATGCTGGGTGGGGGTGATGGTTATTATTACCTTCCTCATCGATAATAAGGGAAATTGGGAACATCTGACAAACATCTCTCCTGTTGGACAAGCATTGCTGCCTATGGTATAATTTGCTTCCAATAAGCTGGAAAATTCAAATCCAGCCCTAAATTGGACAATAAACAAAAGCCCCCGAAAACTCATGGCTACCTTAGAGCCCGCAAAGTCGATGACTATCCGCAAGATGCTGGAGGAGCAGGAGGAGAAAATACTCTCTCCAAAAGCCGCTTTCAGCTCGCTCAGCCGGGGCCGGGTGCATCCGGAGCAGGAATGCCCCATCCGGCCAAGTTTCCAGCGGGACAGAGACCGCATCATTCACTGCAAGAGTTTTCGCCGGCTGAAGGACAAGACCCAGGTCTTTCTTTCTCCATCGGGTGATCACTACCGCACCCGGCTGACCCACACCCTTGAGGTTTCACAAATTGCCAGGACCATCGCCAAAGCGCTCTCTCTCAATGAGACTCTGACTGAAGCCATTTCCATGGGCCATGACCTGGGCCATACGCCATTTGGTCATGCCGGAGAGGAAGCTCTCAATGAAATTCACCCCGGCGGGTTCAAACATGCGGAGCAGAGCCTGCGGGTGGCTGATGTTCTGGAGAAGAACGGGAGGGGGCTCAACCTCACGATCGAGGTCCGCGACGGCATTCAGCGCCACTCAAAAGGAAGGGCTGGTCTGTTGCCGACCCCGCACGACAAATCACTCACCCTTGAAGGAGATGTGGTCCGGGTAGCGGATACCATTGCCTATGTGAATCATGATGTTGACGACGGAATGAGGGCTGGAATCATCCACCTGGAGCATTTGCCCAGAGATTGCCAGACGATACTTGGCACCACCACCGTCGGACGGATCAACACCATGGTCATCGATGTCATTCAGACCACTCTCGAACATGACCTGGAGCGCATTTCCATGAGTGATGCCGTTTTATCAGCCACTCTCGACCTGCGGGAATACCTCTATCGGAAGGTGTATTACAATTCCAAAACCGACAGCGAATTTACCAAGGCCTCAAAAATCATTAAAGAGCTCTATGAGTATTACCTTGAACATCCAGACCTTTTGCCCGACCATTTTAACCGGCAGTGCTCTTCGGGAGAGGATGTCCATCAGGCGGTGTGTGATTACATTGCCGGGATGACCGACCGGTTCGCCCTGCGGTTGTACCAGGAAATATTCTTCCCCAAGCCGTGGCTGGTATTGTGAAAGTGGTCAGTGATCAGTGGTCAGTGGCCAGTAAAAAGCTAGTGAGGAGTAATTTTATGCGCATTGCAGCTATCATTCCTGCACGGTATCAGTCCAGTCGGTTTCCGGGCAAACCGCTGGCCCCGATTCTGGGCAAGCCGATGATTCAATATGTTTATGAGCGGTCCAGCGCAGCCAGCCTGATTGACGAAATCTGGGTGGCTACCGATGATCAGAGAATCTACGAGCGGGTCAGGTCTTTTGGGGGGCAGGTGATGCTTACTTCCCCGGATCACGAGTCGGGCACGGAAAGGGTCGCTGAGGCAGCACAAAGGATCGATGCCGATGTCGTGATCAATGTTCAGGGGGATGAGCCGCTGATCCGTCCCGAAGCGATCGACCTCCTGGCACGGGCTATGGCTGAAGACCAGCAAGCCCCTATGGCTACCCTCAAGCGGAAAATTCAGCGGGAACCGGACGCCGATAATCCTAACTGTGTCAAGGTGGTAACCGACAGACAGGGGTTTGCCCTCTACTTTTCCCGGTCTCCCATCCCTTGTATCCGGGACAGGTATGCGCCCCATGATACGCAGGCCGCCTTTTTTACCTACCAGCATGTCGGGATTTATGCATATCGGAAAGACTTCCTGCTCCAGATTCCCCTCCTTCCCCCTTCGATCCTGGAGCAGGCTGAAAAGCTGGAGCAGCTTCGAGTTCTGGAAAGTGGCTATCGGATCAAGGTAATTGAGACCGATTATGAATCATACGGAGTGGATATGCCGGAAGATATATCCAGAATCGAAGAACTGCTGTGCAGGGGTTCATTATGATTTTTGCTCATAATATACATAATATTAGAATATTAGACATCACACCGTTATTAAAAGAGAAGTCGGGAGTCAGGAGTCAGGAGTCAGGAGTCAGGAGTCAGAAGAAGGTAAAAAAACTTCGTAACTGCCTCATCCGCCGGGCAAGAAAGGGCCACAGTTCGGTCATATCTTCCAATACCTGTCCGCCTTCCCGGATGATTCGCTGATACCAGGCAAGACCCTCTCCATTTTCTGTAAAGTCAAACTGCTGGCCTTCTTTCTGGCCATGCCCGATCCCCCCCTGCCGCAGGACTACTACCTGCTTGCCCATTCTGATGGCCTGTACGACCGATTTCAGATTATACACATTCCCGTGGCCGATCATGATCGGCGCGAGCAGGACGAAGTCAGCGGATGAGATGGCTATCATGTTCTGGTGGAATGCCTGTTCGGAAATGGGGGAGAAGGGTTTTTCCTCCACTACGGCAATGCCAAGATGCCGGGCTGTTACCTCGTCCGAGTCTCCGGTATTCAGGACCCCGGCGCTTACCTTGAATCCCTCCTGGACCAGCCGCCGCATGATTTCGCTGCCGCTCCCTCCGCCGCACACCACATGGATCTGGCATTGAAAGGAGCGCTTTGGATCGATAAGCCGGGAGGGGAAAAAGACCCGGGGTTTTCGGGTCAGGGGGTCAAGACGGCAATCCACTCTGGCCTGGTAAACCTGTCTGATATTTTCTCCGGTAATGACGGTAGCGGGAGGCCCTTGAGCAAAGAGCCTGCCTTTTTGGAGGAGGATCAGCCGCTGGCAATACTCCGCGGCCAGGTTCAGATCATGGAGTACGGCCAGTATGGTAATGCCCCGCTCTTCGTTGAGAGAGCGCAGCAGGTCAAACACCTGCAATTGATAGTTGATGTCAAGGTGCGAGGTAGCCTCATCGAGAAGCAGAAGCTGAGGCTGCTGGGTCAATGCGCGGGCTATCAGCACTCTCTGAAGCTCCCCTCCGCTCAACTGCCGGATCTTGCGAAGGCGAAAATCGATGGTATTGGTCAGGGCCATGGATTGCTCGGCGATTTTCCGATCGAGCCTGCTTTCCACCAATTGCCAGCGCCGAAGATAGGGAGTGCGGCCAAGGAGCACGAATTCCTCGACCGTAAAATCACTGCTGGCTCCGGTCTGAAGCTGGGAAACCACGGCCAGCCTCCGGGCCAGTTGCCGGGGGGAAAGATGCCGGACATTTTCTCCCGAAAGCCGCACCTCCCCCCGTGCGGGGGCCAGTGCTCCGCTGATTACCCGAAGCAGGGTGCTTTTCCCTGAGCCATTCGGGCCGATGAGCCCGACAAATTCTCCTGTCTGGATCTGGAAATCGATCCCTTGAAGGACCGGCTCTTTCCGGGATTGCGGGTATCCGGCCTCAAGGTGCCTGACCAGAATCATCGGCTGATCAGCCGGGAGGCGATCTGCCGGGGACTCTTCCGGCTTGGGACAGCCTGACGCCTGCCCTTGTTTGCCGCTTCTTTTCTGTTCCATGCTCTTAGCCCAGGATGATATTCTTCTTATAAAGAAAATAGATGAACAGGCTTCCACCGGCAAGACCGGTGATCACCCCTACCGGCAGCTCGACCGGCGCAATGAGGGTGCGGGCCAGAGTGTCGGCCAGGATAAGGAATATCCCGCCGGATAAAAAGGAGGATATGATCAGCAGCCGGTGATCGCTGCCTGACAGCATGCGCATAAGGTGGGGCACGATCAGGCCCACAAATCCGATCATGCCGGAAATCGAGACCGCAAGAGCGGTCAGCAGGGTTCCCAGGAGAAAAAGCCATTTTTTGACCCGGTGAACGCTGACCCCAAGATGCAGGGCTTCTTCCTCGCCCAGGACCAGCGTGTTCAGTTCGCGGTAAAAGAGGAAGGAAACTCCAACCAGAAGGAGGATGCTGAAGCTGATCAGGATGACCAGCCTCGAGTTATTCTCCTCCAGAGAGCCCATAGTCCAGAACAGCAGGCTGTGAAGCTCTTGCAGGCTTTGTGACAGGGCCATGAGCAGCATAATGGCCGAGGAGGAGATAAAGCTGATCATCACCCCGGCCAGCAGCATGGTGTTGGTTTGCAGCAGGCTTTTTTTTACCGAAATGCCATAGACTATTGCCAGGGTCACAAGAGCGCCGAAAAACCCGGCCAGGGGCAGAAGACTGATTCCCCGGAAGAACTGCCAGCCCCTCACCACAAAAAGACAAACCCCCAGGGCGGCACCGCCTGAAATTCCCAGGGTGTAGGGCTCAACCAGGGGATTGTGGAACATTCCCTGAAAGATGACTCCCGCCACCGACAAGGCCCCGCCAACGGACAGGCCAAGCACCAGCCGGGGAAGGCGGATCCGGAAAATGATGGTGGAGGTGACTCCTTCTGTCCCACCCGAAAGAAGCCATGCCCGGAAAGCCTTGAGCAGGGCAGGGAAGGGGATGTGAGTCGAACCCAGGGAGAGAGAAAAAAAGCCTGCCACAACCAGCAGAACCAGCAGCCCGGTAATCCAGAACAGGTACCGGGTGAGATTGAAGGTAGCGGCGGAGACATCTGAGGGGGGAGGAGAAGGGGAGACTGCGTTCATCGAAGGGCTCTTTGAAAAATGGTAATAGTCATAAAAATAATCCCCGTAGTAGATAAACTCAATACATAATTTCACCTTTTGAGAACACTGTTTTAGTAATCCTACATTTTTTACTGGATATTTGCAAGGATATTTCTCAGATCACACCCTGCCGATAGGCGGGATTAGAAAATCCCGCCTATCGGCTTTGACGTTTCACTCCCAGCCATGCACAATGGTTGGAGAATAAAGGACAGGATCAAGGGTTTTCGGCATTTACCAAACCCTCTTGTTGTGAATCCGGGTCTTGAGTATCTAACGGTCCCCAAAGGGTCTGTGGCTCAGCCGAATCGATCGATGCCTGACGAATGGCCGCAACCCCCTGAGAATCACTGGCTCTCCCATACCTGGCGATATACAGGGCTGCGCTTCCGGCTCCATGTGGAGAGGCCATACTTGTTCCACTCCCTATAGCATATCCCCCGTTTTTATAGGTGGAGAGGATATTAACCCCCGGAGCTGCAAAATCTATAGCTGCACCAGGAGACAGGACCGGATTACCCTCCACTACCGAGTTACTGAAATTGCTAAAGACAGCCAGGGTGTCGTCGGGTCCGTAGGTGGTTGGAGCACCTGATCCGCCTTCTTGTCCATCAGAGTCGGCCAAAGCGGAAACAGCGGCCACCTCGGGAAATGCAGCCGGGATATAGTCATCGTCGGTCTGAAATATTGCATCATCGCCGTAAACATCCTTGCCGGAATTGCCAGCCGCTACCACGAAGACTACTCCTTGATTTACCCATGTAATGATGGCATCCCTCTCGGCCTGAGAATATCCAACACTGCCAAGGCTCATATTTGCCACTTCGATATAACCTGCATTCCCGGCAACATAATCAATACCAGCAAGGACCCAGGAAAGAAGGCCGCTTGATTCCGGTAGGTATGGTCTGTCCAAATGCATAAACCATACTGTCCGGTTCTATATACTTAACCGTGGGGTCACTCTTGAGGTCGGCCAGAGCATGCTCAGGAATGGTAGCCGCGTATCCCTTAAGGGCATGCTGGTAAATGTGCTCCAATGCCAGTCCATGCCCGGCCGCCATTTCTTCGGCCATGCCTGAAGGATTCGGGATATTATCCTCTAAGACAACAATGTATCTGCCAGCGGCCTTATCTGAATCCGCCAGGGCATAAGGGGCGGATGAGAGAGTGGATATTGCCATTGAAAGAAAAGATAACAATCCTACCACTAATTTGTAGATAGTCAAATTTCAAGTGTTATAAATCAGGATTCTTCACTTCATGCGAAATGATAAAGAATTACTCCTATCTGTAATTACTGCTATCCATAAGCTTATATTGAGGTGTATAATAAGCTTATGAATATATTTATATCCAAAAGTATGCCAAACAGTACGAGGCAACTGCACATGAGAGATGAATGCAAGGAAAAAGAGCAGCTGGAGAGGCTTGAGTGGCTGCTGAAGCAAAGTATCGAGCCAAAATTCAATGAAAAAGAATCCTGGCAGCAGCCTTATGGGAACCTGAGCGAACTCAATACCTGCCGTCTCCTGCTTGACGCTGTGGGAGAAGACGTCCTGTGGGACAATGTCAGAGACTTTCTGGACCTGCTCGATACCTCGGCGGCAGTATATGAAAAAAATGGAGATTATGCTCTTGGCATATTTGCTTCAGGGTGGTGTCGCCTGCTCGACAATGCCTCCCGGAATCTGTGCGGTACGGACGATAACCGGAAGGCATTGGCAAGCGGCAAGTGGCACTGCCATGAATCGTGCTGGAGGGAAGCCTCCAGGGTCTCCATAGAAACAGGCCAGCCGGTCGATATCGAATGCCGGGGGGGTATCCATCTGTATGCTGTTCCCATACGGGCTGAGGGGGAGATAATCGGCTCCATCAATTTTGGATACGGAGACCCGCCGAAAGATTCTCAAAAGTTACAGGAAATTGCCCAACGGTATAATCTCAGCATGGATGTACTCACCGAAGAGGCCAATAAGTATGAGCATCGTCCTCCTTTTATCATTGAGATTGCCAAGAGACGTTTGCAGGCGGCAGCGCGATTGCTTGGCTCAAGAGTAGAGCGCAAGCGGGCGGAGGAGGCGATCGGTCTTGCCTATGCGGAGCTCGATCAGATATTCAACACTGCTGCCGATGGGATGTGCGTAATCAGCAGGGAAGGTATTATTCTCCGAATCAACAGCACCTTATGCACTATGCTGGGTATCAGTAAGGATGAAGCCATAGGGAAAAGGTGCACGGAGGTATTACGGGATTCTCTGTGTGGAAGTCCATTTTGTCCGTTGGCCCATTTTATCAATGGGGAGCAGCCTTTCGAGTGCGACATGGAGCTGCATGCCAGAGGAGGCAGGAAAATTCCCTGCATTTTAACTGTAACTCTCTTGAAGGCTCCTGACGGTACCATGAGAGGCATTGTTGAGAATTTTAAGGATATCACCGGGCGAAAAGAGGCGGAAGAGACTTTACGGAAATCGGGGGAAAAGTACCGGACCCTGGTTGAAAACAGCCATGATATGATCTTTGTCGTTGATTTTGAGGGAAATTTCCTGTTCACCAATACGGCATGTGAGACAATTCTAGGGTATTCAGGGAAGGAATTAAGCCGGATAAACGGCTTTGCGTTAATGCACCCTGATGACGTGGAAATTACCCGGGAGCGGCTTAAAAAATTAATGAGTGAAGGCAATATCCAGAGTAACGTGGAATATCGATATAGAACAAAAAGCGGCTCATACATCAATATCCTGACCAATGCCGCGCCAATATTTAATGCTGAAGGAAAGGCGGTTGCCTGTTTGGGTATTGGCCGGGATATCACCGAGCTCAAGCGGATGAATGAGGCGCTGCTCAAGGCTGAGCAGAGATACCATGTCCTGGTGGATAACGCCAGCGATGCGATATTACTGACCGATACTCAAGGGAATCTGCTGGATGCGAATAAGAAAGCGGAAGAGCTTCTGGGATATGGGAAAGAAGAGCTGCTGCGGATGAACATAACTCAGATTCATCCGAGAGGAGAAATTGAAAAAATACATTCCTCCTTTGGTAATGTTCTTGCGGAAGGATCGGGATATCTCAATGACAGTTTTGTTCTGACGAAAGATGGCCGAACGGTTCCCGTAGATATAAATGGCAGTGTTGTTGAATATGGAGGCCAGAAGATAGTCCTGGGAATTATTCGGGACATGACGGAACACAAAAAACTGGAAGAAGAAACGCAAAAAATGCAGAAGCTTGAATCCCTCGGCATTCTGGCTGGCGGAATTGCTCATGATTTTAATAACCTGCTGGCCGCTATCATTGGAAACCTCTCTCTTCTGGAGACATCCCCCCTCGGTGAAGGAGATATGGCCGAAGAAATAGAGTTGGCAAAAGCAGCTTCCTGGCAGGCGCGGGGCTTGACACAGCAGCTCCTTACTTTTGCCAAGGGAGGGGCACCCGTTAAGAAAATTGTCTCCATTGCCGGGTTGTTGGCCAATACGGTCAACTTTTCCTTAAGCGGCTCGAAAGTAAAAGGTGAGTTATCCCTGCCGGAAGACCTCTGGCGGGTAGAAGCTGATGAGGGGCAGATTACCCAGGTAATAAACAATATGCTTATTAATGCCTCACAGGCTATGCCGCACGGCGGGACAGTCAGGATAACTGCTGAAAATATGCTCCTGGAAACAGATGGTGATAATAATTTGCCCTTAAAGCGGGGCAGATATGTGAGGGTGTCTATTCAAGACCAGGGGGTCGGGATACCGGGAGAATATCTTCATAAGATCTTCGATCCATATTTTTCCACCAAACAGGATGGAAGCGGACTGGGTTTAGCCATCAGTTATTCTATTATCAAAAAACATAACGGCCACATCAGGGTAGAATCTCAGCCCGGCAAGGGAACCACATTTCATATTTATCTTCCCGCTCTTGAGAAAGAAATCTTTGCCGTAAAAAAGGTTGTCGAGGTAAAGCTTCACCCTGGTAAAGAGAAAATCCTGGTCATGGATGATCGGCAATCGGTGAGGCATATGCTTGAAGATATGCTGATCGATCTTGGATACGAAGTTGAATCAGCCGGAGAGGGGAGTGAGGCTGTCAGCCTCTATAAGAGAGCCAGAGAATCGGGAAAGGGCTTTGACGCTGTCATCCTGGATTTGACCGTACCGGGAGGCATGGGAGGAAAAGAGACCATCGAGGAGCTTCGTGAAATAGACCCTGAAGTCAAGGCGATTGTCTCAAGCGGCTATTCAACCGATCCGATCCTATCGGATTACCAGTGCTACGGCTTCCGGGGAGCCATCGCCAAGCCATTTGAAATCAAAGCACTCAGCCAGGTAGTGGGTGAAGTGCTGGGTAAAGCATAGCCGGAGACAACTACTCAGGCACAAAGGGGCAAAGGCACAGAGGCACAAAGTTACCTTTGGGCTATTTGATGCTCAACTGCCCGATTACAGTGCTCAAAGAGATTAAGCTTTTTAAAGGGTTAGGGGTCCAGGACAGGGTCCCTCGTGGCATGGTCAGGATGCCCATGCCACTCTTTCTCTCTCTTCGTGTTCTTCGTGTCCCCCTTCTTGTCTTATGTATCATATCTTCTTTTCCCCTTTGTGCCTCTGTGCCTGAGTATCCTATAAACGGCTTAGAACTGAACTTTTCCAGAGGAGTCAGGAGTCAGGAGTCAGAATTCAGAATTCAGAAGGAGGTATGGACCATCTTAAGTAAGGAGTTCTTTTACCTTACTTCTGGCTTCTGGCTCCTGACTTCTGAACTTCTGGCTCCTGGCTTCTGACTTCTGACTCCTGAGCAAAAAGTTCAATATTCACCCGTTCGCAGTATAGTTACCATTTTTCAAGATTTACTGTGACTGTCGAATGATTGCCGCTTCACTTGGCAATGGGCTCGATAAGCTTACCTGCGCCGCAGCACCCTGCCCTGCCCCGGAAGGATGGAACCGTCCTCCTCAAGGCATATCCGGCCATTGATCATGACCAGCCGGATGCCGGTAGGGTAGCGGAACGGGTCCTGGTAGGTGGCTTGGTCGGCAATGCATGCAGGATCAAACAGTACGAGGTCTGCGGTCATTCCTTCTCTGATCAGGCCGCGATCCGGGATGCCGAGCTTTTGGCAGGGGAGGGCGGTCATTTTGCGCACCGCCTCTTCCAGGGTGAGGATGTGTTTTTCACGCCAGAACTCTCCGATCACCCGGCTGAAGGTGCCAAAGGCGCGCGGGTGGGGCTTGCCGATGCGCAAAGGTCCCGTGGCAGCTCTCGAGCTGCTGTCCGAGCCGATCATGGCCAGGGGATGCTGAAGGATTCTGGCCAGATTGTGCTCGCTCATGGCGAACTGGATAATTTCGACCTGGGTCCGCTCATCCCGCAGAAGGTCAAGAGCGGCCTCAGCCCAGGATACCTTTTGATAATCTGCAATCTGGGCAAGATTGAGTCCTTCCCGGTCTTTATGAGCCTCCCCGGCCACCAGGGAAATGAATATCGAGGCCCCGTAATCCTCTTCCGGATGCCTGGTCAGGAGCTGCTGAATCAGCTCGCGCCGGACCGAAGGGTCCGAAAGCCGCTGCACAATGGCTTCACTCCCTCCGCTTTGGGCCCAATCGGGCAGCAGGGACTGAAGGCTGGTCTGGACAGCCAGGTAGGGATAGCGGTCAAAGGTGACATCGACGCCCTGCTGCCTGACCGATTCGATCAATGCCAGGGCGTGGTCCAGTTTTCCCCAGTTCTCGCGGCCAAAGGTCTTGAGGTGAGAGATTTGCAGCGATACCCTGGATTCTCTGGCTATGATCAGGATCTCATAGAGGGCTTCCAGAAGGCCATCCCCCTCGTTTCGGATGTGGGTGGTCAGGATGCCTCCTGCCTGGCTGACCCTGCTGGCCAGTCCGATCAGTTCCTCTTTTTTGGCAAAGCAGGCCGGAGCGTAGAACAGGCCGCTCGATAAGCCGAAAGCGCCGCAGGCCAAAGCCTCATCCACCCACGCTTCCATGCGGGCCATCTGGCCGGATGAGGGCATTTGGTCGCCAAACCCCATGCATGAGGCCCGGAGGGTATTATGGCCGATGAGGAAAACATAATTGAGGGAGGGTGCAGAGGCCTCGACCATGGTGAGGTATTCGGGGAAAGAATGCCAGGTGAGGGCAAGGCCGTAGAGTCCCTCGTATTCCGGTTTTCTTTCCTCAAGCAGCGGTGAATACATGGGCGCAGCCGAATAGCCGCAGTTTCCCACCACTTCGGTGGTGACTCCCTGCCGGAGCTTGCTCTCGGCCCGGTGATCGATGAGAAGGGTATAGTCCGAGTGGCCGTGCATGTCCACAAACCCGGGTGAAAGGACCATACCCCGGGCATCGATAACCCTGCGGGCAGTCTCTTCGGGCTGTGTGGCAGGTTCTCCTCCCCTGCCGGTCCAGGCTATCCGCTCGCCAATAACGCCAACATCTCCCGTATAGGCTGCCTGGCCTGTGCCGTCAACAATTTGAGCATTTCGTATCAGGATATCGTACTTCGTCATACCGTACATAGTCAGCAGGCTACCCCTCCCCGCCCTGATTCAGCCCGGTTGGCCCGCTGGTCCCCCTGGCCTGACTGTCCTGTCTGTTGACCTGCTTGGGTGCTGCCGGGGAAGTAGGAGAACTGGCGGATTTGCCGCTATACAGCCGCATATAGCAGCCATAATTCTTCAGCACCTTTTTGACATAGTTTCGGGTCTCCTTGTAGGAGAGCATTTCCACGAATTCATCGAGGTTGACAGTATTGTATTGATTGCGCCACCGCTTCAGGGTCTCTTCTCCGGCGTTGTACGATATGAGGGTGTACACCAGATTGCCATCAAACCGCTGGAGCAGGTCAGCCAGGTACCAGCAGCCAAAGGCGATGTTGACATCCGGCTCGTAGAGCTGTTCTACCTCGAAATTCTGGCCTCCGAAGGCATTGATCCGGCTGGCGATCATCCTGGCCGTACTGGGGATGATCTGCATCAGCCCATAGGCGCGGGCGCTGGACAGGCTCAGGGGATCGAACATGCTCTCCTGCCGCATGAGAGCGCACACGATCAGGGGATCAAGGCCATACCTGCCTGCATGCCGTTCGATGGAGTCCCAGTAGATGAGGGGGTAGAGCAATTCCAGCACATCCGCATAGCTTTCCGACCTGCCTTGCCGGGCAAGTGACTGCTGGCAGCGGGAGCCTGCCAGGACCGCCTCACGGTTCATGCCCGCCCTCCGGGCCAGTTTACTCAGGTTATACCAGTAGCCGGGATCGGATTCCTGCGCCTCGACCAGGATCCCGATCTCTCCGGATGCCTCTTCCTTCAGCCCGTATTCCAGAAGCTTCCGGGCCCGGACCAGGTGAAAGCGGACATCCTCCGAATAGCTGACCCCGGTGATTTCAACCTGGCCGGGAAAAGAGTCCAGGAGGGCAGGGGCGTTCCATTTTTCGACCCGCTGCTGTGCCCACCAGGTATAATAAGAATAGTAGCCGTCATTGGCAATGGTCTGGTAGAGCGAGAGGGCTGCCGGTGAGTCCTGGCTCTTTTCCGCCGCCCTGGCCTGCCAGTATAAAAGCTGATGTTTGTCCTGATGCTCTTCGACCTTGGTCAAACCATCTTTGAAGCGCTGCCGGGCTTCCTGATATTTCCCCTGCTGATAGTAGCCCCAGCCGATTCTCCAGAGGGACTCAGGGTAATAGCTGCTCTTGGGGAAATTCCGGACCAGGCTTTCGAAGCTGGCAATGGCCTTCGGGTAATTCCGGTTCTGCTCATGAATCCGCCCAATCATGTACCACGCCTTGTCCGCCGCGCCTGCCCTGCGGGGAAAATCTTTTACCACTTTCTCGTAGGCGTCAATAGCCTCTGCGTCCCGGTCCTGGTTCCAGAGGGTGTTTCCGATGAGCAGCAAAGCTTCTGCAGCGTCATCGGAGCCGGGATAGAGCCGGACCATGCGGCGCAGGGTTTCCAGGGCCTGATCCTTGTTCCCCAATTTAGTATGGCAACTGGCCTCCTGAAAGAGAAGATGCGCCCGGCAACCAGGGGAAAGCGATGGCTGCTTTCGAAACTCTGCGATCCGGCGCAGGGCTTCTTCATAGCAGCGCCCCCTGATCTGTGCCTGGATCATTTCCATCCGGTCCTCTTCGGAAAAGGTCAGGGGGGGAAGGTGATACTCTTTCTCCAGTTCCTGGTTGCACATGATGCTCAGACGGGCATACTCGCCGCCGGGAAACTGGACCAGGATTTTCTTCAGGATGTCCCTCGTCTCGGTCCACTTTTTTTCATCGATCAGGGAGAGGGCTGTCTGGAAGAGGATATACTCCTTTTTGTCAGGTACAAGGTCCAGACTTTTCTGATAATAAACCCGTGCTTTATCATATTGCCGGAGAAAAAAATAGATGTCAGCCACTTTCAGCGTGGCCTTGGGCGTAAACCTGCTCTGCGGGTATTGGGCAAGGAGCTTCTCGAAGGTGGCGATTGCCTGCTCACGGTCGCCAAGCTCTTCCAGGGACCTGGCCAGATAGTAGAGAACATAGTCCATCAGTTCGGGATTTTCAGAGCGCGCTGCTTCGAGGTATCGCCTGGCCGGTGAATAGCTTCCCCGGTGAAACTCCCTGACGCCCTGGCTGAAGTTATTGTTTACCGGAGGAGAATCTTTCAGTGAATCATCCTTGTAAGCGGACCTGTTCTGAGCTGATGCGGACCGGGATCGGCCGGGTCGGCTCGATCGGCCGCTTTTTTCAGTTTTCGATGACTTCTTCCCGCTGTGCCGGTCACTTTGCCTGCTGCGCTGGGCAGACCAGGAGTCGTGGTGGCAGAGCAGAGTCGTCATCAGTCCGATCATCAGGATAAGAAGTAAGGCCGGGAATGTTTTTCTATCGATTAGCTTTTTGATCACTGCTGCTCTCGTGGAAATTTTCCCCTGAATACACACCACCCATTAAATCTGCGGCCAGTCAGGCTCGACCAAGAGATCGCCCTCCAAGCACTCTCCCGTTTGCCATCACCATTTCGATCCGCACCTGTTCATCCATGACCACAAGGTCTGCGTCTCCTCCCGGAGCCAGGATACCTTTTCGGCTCTCGATCCCCAAAAGAACTGCCGGATTCCAGGTGGCCAGCCGGATTGCCTGGGTCAGGGTGCAGCCGGTGGCCGCCTGAAAGATGCGGATAGCATCATCCATCGTTATAATGCTGCCAGCGAGTTGATCCGAATCGATGGTCAGCACCCTGTCTTCTTCCAGCCGGACCTGCCTGTCCCACAGCGGGTAAGTACCCGGCGGAAGCCCTGCAACCGGGCTTGCATCGGTAATGAGGATTACCCCCTCCTCTCCCTTTTGCCGCCAGAGCAGCCGTAAAGCAGCAGGATGAACATGCAGGCCATCGGCGATAATATCGGCTGATATTCCCCTGATATCCAAAGCCGCGCCCACAGCACCCGGCTCGCGCTGATGCAGACCGCGAAGGGCATTGAAGGTGTGGGTAACATGCCGGAGCCCTTCCCTGACTGCCTGCCTGACCTCAAGATAGGTGGCATTGGAGTGGCCGAGCGAGACGACCACCTTTCGCTCATCCAGCCATCGGATAACCTCCATCGAGTTAAGCAATTCCGGTGCCAGAGTCATCATTTTCACTGTTCCGGCAGAACAGGCGAGGAATGATTCAACCTTTTCGACAGAGGGAGTACCCAAATACTGCTCATTGTGTACTCCCCGGTAAGCAGCATTCAGGAACGGCCCTTCCAGATGAATGCCCAGAAAGGAGGAAGAATATTCCGTGTTCATCCAGGCTTTTGGCAGTTGCTCCAGGACTGTGCGCAATTTTTGGTCAGGCAGGGAGATGATCGCAGGCAAAAAGGCAGTAGTCCCGTGGGCCAGATGAAAAGCGACGATTTTCCTGATTGCCTCCGGGGTTGCCTCGGCAAAGTCGCAGCCTCTGGCTCCGTGAAGATGAACATCAATGAAGCCGGGGCAGATGATTTTCCCCCTTACATCGAAAACTGTCGCCCCTTCGGAGAGAGTGATTTCTTCCGTCCGGCCAATCTTCTGGATTGTTCGATCATTGATCAGGATTGTGCCGTTTTCGATCTCTTCAAGGGGAGTGATGATTCTACCGTGGATGAGGGCAATCATGGTCTCTTGAGCAAAAAAAGAAGCGGGCAGAGCCCGCATGCGCAGGGGTCATAATTTATATGACAGCTTCCGTAAAAGTCCGTGTCTGGCCTGCCGGTCTTTTTCCTGCTCGACCCCCTTGGGCTGATAGCCGTCAATGACTCCCATCACCCCCCGGCCCTGAGCGGTCCTGGCAATCACCACTTCGACAGGATTGGCCGTAGCGCAAAAGATCGAGCATACCTCAGGGCATGCCTTGATGGCATTCAGCACATTGATCGGATAGGCGTCTTTGAGAAAGATCAGGAATACGTGACCAGCGGCAATTTTTTGCAGATTGGCGCAGGCAGCCTCCTGCAAGCTCTGATCATTCCCTTCGAACCGGATCAGGCAGTCCGCTGATGCTTCGGTAAAGGCCAGACCGAATTTGGCCTGCGGGCAGGTGGTGCGGATAATTTCATATAAATCCTCGACGGTCTTGATAAAGTGGGTCTGACCCAGGATACAATTGCTTCCTTCCGGAATGGATACGGTAATTGTTTCAAATTCCATAAGATTTCCCCTGTAAGCTAATATTTTTATGAGTATAATATATTTACTTCGCTCTTATGGGAAAGACGACACGGCGGTGTTGCATTTCTCCCGCACAGACGCTGAGACGCAGAGGATATCATTTTCGGTCATTCTCTGCGCCTCTGCGTCTCTGCGGGAGATCATTCTTCTATCTTTACATTCCCCAGATGGCAATACTTTTGTTTTGGTATTTCTCTTTCCGCCTGAATATCTTTTCCTCCCACTTTTTCCCTTCACTCCGGTCAAAGATCACCAGATGGCCTTGATCCGCAGTACATCGGTCCATGTATTCCATTATCTGTTTAAGTCCTTGCTCGATAGTATTATCGAGCGATTTATGGAGTATCTTAAGCTCGATCACCACCTTTTGGATACCACCTGTGTAAGGCCAGATAATAAGGAGATCGGTCCGCATCCTGCCAAGGCCGTATTCCCTCTCGATGCGGCCTCCGCCATTGATGATCCTCTGGAGAAAGGCTTGCAGCAGTAATTGAGGCCCTGCCTCTTTGTACTGAAACCGTTCTACCCAGTGCTCCGAATGTTCACGGAAAAATTCCTGAAATGAGCCAAGAAGCTTGTCCATATCGAGTCGCCTGTCATCCGGACTGATATACCACGAAGGCTGCTCCGAGATGGTGACCTGGGTGCTGTAGGTCAGCTCTCTGGGAATCACCTCCTGATAGAGCCGGTTTGCTATGCGCAATTGCCCGTCAACTCTCACCAACCCCAAGTCTATCACATACGACAGGTCTTCCACGGGAATCTGCTCCGGTTCTTTAAGCCCCTCCAATATTGGCTCAATCACCCGCCGGACCCGCGCTTCTTGCAGTTTGTCAGCCAACTGGTCGATGTGGGTGTCCCTTCTCAGAATGATATTTTCTTTGGCCTGTTGAATCATCTCGGCTGTAATTGGCTTACTTCGGTCAAGTCCCTCCTTTATTTTAAAGCAAACCTCATAGCCCAGGGCATTGAGCAGCCAGGGCTGACCCTGGGTCAAGTCCCAAGCCATGTCCAGGGCCTCTTGAGTAAATTCCTGTCCCGTATCTTCCGTGTGCTCTCTATAAAGAGCTATTACCTCGTCCCTGGAAAAGTTACCAAGACGAAGAGATTCCGCTTTTACATTAAAAGCACTTCCTCCGGTAATAATCGCTTTATCCCTGGCAGAATGTATCCGGTAGTCTCTTACATCCCTGACGCCGCACAGTATGATGCTTTGAGGAAACAGGCCGGGACGCATATCATAACCTGCCCGTAATTGGCGTAACACGGAAATCAATGTATCGCCCACAAGCGAATCAATTTCATCGATCAAAAGGATCAAAGGAAGTGGGCTCTCTTTGGCCCACAGGGAGAGCAAGGTATTGAACGCACCATATTCCCCGCTTGTTTCCAGCACCTGCTGCCAACAAGATTCGGGAAAACCATCGCGAAGAAAATGGAAGGCCCTCGAAGACAGAGCGGACAGTATGGCCCTCATGCCTTGCCGCACATCCTCTCTGGCAGCCTGAGCCGACTCCACATTGATGTAAAGGCACCGATAGCTGCCGGTAGCGTTGAGATAATCCATCAGGGCGAGAAGACAGGATGTTTTCCCTGTCTGCCTCGGGGCATGCAAGACAAAATATTTTTTCTGGGCAATCAGGGAGAGTATTTCAGTGAGGTCAAGCCTGCCAAGTGGAGGCAAACAATAATGCTCCTCGCACCTTACCGGCCCGGCCGTATTGAAAAAACGCATCTTTCTTCGTACCTCTCTCAGTCAGCCATCCAGTCATCTTGTGTATGGTTAAAAGATCACACGAGGCTACTCTTTCATTCTATTCGACAAACTTGAGAAATGTCAACGAGAATATCAGATGTCAGATGTGAAGAATCACCTTTACAATCAGGAGTAAAAGTAGTATCTTCAAGGAAAGACAAGATAATACAGACTGACCAATCATGGTTTCACTCGAGGGAAGATAGCAACAATGACCACGCAAAAAGAAAAGGAATTACTGCAGAAGGAAATAGACAGCCTTAATGAGGAGATCAGGGCTCTGGGTTATAAGCTCGGCGGGCTGCTGAACGTGGATTGCTCTTTTGGTTCCTGCACCTTTGATCCTGAAGCAGACAGCATCCAGGAGAAACTGCAGGAGGTCCAGGAGAAGAGAGCCCTGCTGGAGCGGCTCAGGGAAAATATCGATTCCTGCCTGACAACATAGCCCACGATGATTATCCTACATCAGAGCCGCCTTATTCCCTCGGCCAGCTCTTCCATACCCAGGCGGTTTTTGATGATAATCCGGTTGCCGTCCGATTGAATCAAGCCCTGTTTCACCATTTTAGCCAGAATGCGGGACAGGGTTTCAGGGATCGTGCCCAGCAGGCAGGCCAGTTGCCGTTTGGTGATATCCAGGGCAAGATCGTTGGCCGCTTCGTTCCGCTCGCTCAGATACAAGAGATACGCGGCCAGCCGTGCAGGGACTTCCTTGAGGGAGAGGCTGTCGATCAAGGCAGTGAGCTTGCGAAGCCGTTGGGAAAGGACAGCCAGCATATTCATGGCCAGGGAAGGGTTTTTCCTGATGAGATCGACAAAGGCCGGACGGGGAAAGAACAGGATCCGGCTTTCCTCGATAGCCTCGGCATGTGCCGGGAAACGTTGACCTGCAAAGACCGCCACCTCCCCGAAAGGCTCTCCGGCTTCAGCGATATGGATGATCTGCTCTTTGCCCTCGGCTGAGAGCTTGAAAATTTTGACCCTGCCTGAAATAACAAGGTAGAATCCCGCCCCTTCCTCATTTTCGGAAAAGATCGTTTGCCCTCGTCGGATGATCTGGTCTACGGCAATATTGGATAATGCCTCGTACTGGTCCCTGGTCAGGCCCTCAAAAAGTGGAATAGCTGAAATATTTTTCATTGAGCTCATCGATGACTGCTCCTCTTCTGTACTGCTTTTCTTCATCTTTTTCTCCACAGTATAAAATCCGAGGCCGATGATCAAGAAAAAAATTCTCAAATCCTCATCTGCCCGTTAATTACTGGCCATTGGAGGGGAGAGGAGGCGAAAAATCCCCAGGAGCAGGGTTGACAATTAGGTACCTATAAAATATAATTTTATGTTTACCGCTCATAAGGAGTAATATGCCTGCGCCTTGAGAAAATGGGGCGGATTGGATATTTCGGTACCAAGAAAGAAGCAGAGAGAAACCTGAACATGAGAATCATTCGAGGATTAAAATGCCTGGACCCGAATGTCCGGAATGTGGTACTCACGCTGGGCAATTTTGACGGATTGCATCTGGGGCATCAGAAGATCCTTCAGACAGTGATCGATCGGGCGAGAAAATCAGGGGCATACAGCATGGTTTTTACCTTTGAGCCGCACCCGTTGAAAATTCTTGCTCCTGACCGATGTCCTCCGCTTCTGACTACCTTCCACGAGAAGATGAAACTGTTTCAGAAGATGGACCTCGATATTGTTCTCTTTGCCCGGTTTACCGAAGAATTCGCCAGTCAGCATGCGGAGGAGTTTATTCAGCATATCCTCTGGGATAAATTGCAGGTCAAGGAGATCTATATAGGCTATAATCATACGTTTGGCCGGGGCGGCAGGGGGACCATCGCCATGCTCGAGGAATTCTCCCGCCAGTATCCCTTTCGGGTGCAGGTGGTGGATGAAGTGGTCATTCAGGGGGAAAACGTCAGCAGCACGGCCATTCGGAATTACATCCGGGAGGGTAACCTGGAGAAGGCGAATCTCCTGCTGGGCAGGCCCTACACCTTGACCGGCAAGGTCGTACCGGGGTGTGGCCGGGGAAGAAAGCTCGGATTTCCCACAGCCAACATTGCTCCGGGCATCAAGCTGATTCCCAGATCCGGAGTCTATCTGGCCAGGGTCCCGATACACGGGAAGATTTATAACGGATTGGCCAATATCGGCTTCAAGCCTACCTTTCAGGATTCTCCGCCGGGAGTGGAGGTCTATATTTTTGATCTCCAGGCTGACCTCTACAATCAATACCTGGAGATTGAGCTGATCAAGCGCATCCGCGACGAGATATCTTTTCCCAATGTCGGATCGTTGGTTCAGCAAATCGAGCGGGATGTCAGGGATGCTCATCAAATTTTCAAGGATGAAGAGAAACAGTCATAATGCCATCGAGAGAAATCCAGCCCCAGACAGAAGAGGAACTCAAGCAGGCCATTGATCCGGCAAGGCTTCCCAGGCATGTGGCTGTTATCATGGATGGAAATGGCCGGTGGGCGAAAAGCCGCTTTTTAAGCCGGGTGGAAGGACACCGGCAGGGTATCAATTCGGTCAGGGACATTGTCGAAATCGCAGCCGAGATCAAGATTCCGGTGCTCACCCTCTATGCCTTTTCGGTCGAGAACTGGTTTCGTCCCAAAGACGAGGTCAGTACCCTGATGAAGCTGCTGGTTGAATACCTCCGGAAAGAGCTGGACAGGATGCTGAAGAACGATATCCGGTTAATATCCATCGGCGATGAGGCCGGACTGCCGCTCCATGTCCAGGAGGAGCTGCGCTATACGATTCAGCGCACGGCGCGCAACGAGGGGATGATTCTCAATCTGGCCCTGAATTACAGCGGCCATCAGGAAATCATCATGGCCACCAAAAAGATCGCCCGCGATCTGCAAGCGGGGAATATCCGGGAGGAAGACCTGGACGAGAAACTGTTTTCCCGATATTTATTTACCCGCGGGCTGCCGGATCCCGACCTCCTGATCAGGACCAGCGGTGAGATGCGGTTGAGCAATTTCCTGCTCTGGCAACTGGCCTATGCGGAATTCTGGATTACTCCAACCCTGTGGCCCGATTTTCGCCGAAATGAATTTTTGCAGGCCATTATCAGCTATCAGGGCCGCGAGCGAAGATTTGGCCGGGTCAAGGAGGAGTGAGGTAAAGCCAGGAGTCAGGAGTCAGAAGTCAGGAGTCAGAAGAGAGTGGTCAGTGGTCAGTGATCAGTGGCCAGTGGTCAGAAAAAACTGATAACTTCTTTTCAGGTCGATACCAAAAAGTGAAAAACGATAATAAAAGCCATAAACACCCATTGCTGAAGCGGCTTGCTACGGCCTTTGTGGGTATTCCTCTGTTAATTGTCCTGATTTTCTATGGCACCCCTTTCCATTTCTGGCTGGTGATAACTGCCTGCATTCTCCTGGGGATCAGGGAATTTTACCAGATTCTGGGCCATGCCAATATCCGCTGCTTTACTCCTGTGGGACTGGGGCTCGGAGCCCTGGTCAGCATAGCTTTCCGGGAGGGATGCTCGCTTGAGCGTCTCTTCCTGGTCATTACTTTGACCGTGATGGTGCCCTTTATCGGCTATATCTTTCACTTTGACGATCTTTCCACTGTGATCCCGGAGCTGTGCGGCACCATGTCCGGGGTCTTTTTCATTGCCTGGATGCTGGGTCACCTGATCTGGATCCGGGGACTGGATCATGGGGAAGCCCTGATTTTCTATTTACTTCTGGTCGTATGGATTGGTGATAGTTCCGCCTTCTTTACCGGGACATATCTGGGGAGACATCGCCTTTCTCCCCTGATCAGCCCGAAGAAAACGATCGAGGGATCCGTCGGTGCCATAGCAGGCAGTATTCTGGTTTCGGTAATCGCCCATTTCACCTTTCTGCCATCAATAAGTCTGGGAAACAGCATTATCCTGGGCATGTTACTCAACATTCTCGGCCAACTGGGGGACTTGTCCGAATCATTGCTCAAACGGGGAGCCGGAGTTAAGGACAGCGGGACCCTCTTTCCCGGTCATGGAGGAATTCTCGACCGGATCGACAGCCTGATTTTTGCCGGGCCTGCACTGTACTATTACCTGACGGTATTCCAAAGGAATTTACCCTGATGAAGAAAAAAAGAATTGCCCTCCTTGGCTCTACCGGTTCGATTGGAACCAATACCCTGGAGGTAATCAGCCGATATAAAGAACGATATGAGGTTGTAGCCCTGGCTGCGGGATCGAACTTTACCCTTTTAAAACAGCAGATCAGAGAATTTCAGCCCCAATTGGTTTCAATCCGGGAGTCAGACCATCTGGCAGGCTTGCAGGAGGAAGTCAAACCATTTCATGGTGAGGCAGTGACAGGTATGGAGGGGTTACTCCAGGTGGCAAGATATGCGCAGGCAGACATGGTGGTCATTGCCATTTCCGGAGCCGCCGGATTGCTTCCGGCCTATGAGGCTGTTCTGGCAGGAAAAAGCATTGCCCTGGCCAATAAAGAAGCCTTGATCATGGCCGGTGAGATCATCATGGACAAGGCCAGAAATATGGGAATTCAAATCCTGCCGATAGACAGTGAACATTCAGCCATCTTCCAATGCATCCTGGGGCAGAACCGGAAGGAAATCGGAAGACTGATCCTCACTGCCTCAGGGGGGCCGTTTCTCTTCACTCCAAAGGAGGAGTTTTGCAGGATCACCTATCAACAGGCCCTTCACCATCCGACCTGGTGCATGGGCGAGAAAATCAGCCTCGATTCAGCCACCCTGATGAACAAGGCCCTGGAGGTTATCGAGGCCCACTGGCTCTTTAGCGTTCCCATCGAGAATATCGAGGTGGTGATTCATCCTGAAAGCATCATTCATTCCCTGGTGGAGTATCGGGATGGAAATATCCTCGCTCTTCTGGCGATACCGGATATGCGCCTGCCGATTCTCTATGCCCTTTCCTATCCGGAGAGGCTGCCCCTTGATCTTCCCCGACTGGATTTGCCCCGGCTGGGAAGGCTATCGTTCCATACCCCGGATATCCAGAAATTTCCCTGCCTCCGGCTGGGATACCAGGCAGCCCGGCAGGGCGGGACCATGCCCGCAGTGATGAATGCTGCCAACGAGCTTGCACTTTCGGCCTTCAAACAGGGCCGGATCGGCTTTTGTGATATTCCCAAAATTATTGAAGAAACAATGGATTGCCATCAGTCTGTTCCGTTGAGGGAAATCTCGGATGCCCTGTGGGCGGACCGCTGGGCCAGACAGCAGGCCAGTGACATTATAGGGAGACTTTCATGCTAACCGTAATTGCCTTTGTTATCTGTTTAGGTGTTCTCATCTTCGTTCATGAATTCGGCCATTTTATTGTAGCCAAGGCTATTGGCATCAGAGTGGAAAAGTTCTCCCTGGGCTTCGGCCCCAGGATTCCGGGCCTGGCTTTTAAAAAGGGTGATACCGAATACATGATCTCAGCCCTTCCGCTTGGAGGGTATGTCAAGATGGCAGGAGAAAACCCGGATGAGGAATTGAAAGGAGAACCCTGGGAATTCTCGTCCCGGTCACCCTGGGAGCGGATGCAGGTGGTATTCAGCGGGCCATTGATGAATGTGGTTCTGGCCTTTGTGCTCATGTTCGCTGTTTTTTCCCTTGGACGAAAGATTCCCGCCTATCTCACGAGTCCGCCGGTCATTAGCTGGGTCAAGGCAGATTCCCCGGCCCAAAAGGCGGGATTTCAGGCCGGAGATAAGGTCATCAGCATCAATGGCCACCCAATCAGCGACTGGGAAAACCTCCAGACCATGATTATTTCCAATGCCGGCTCCCGGCTTCGTTTTGTCATTGACCGCAACGGACAGCAGCTTAATCTTACCGCTACTCCGCATGATGTGGGAGGCATGGGACTGGGGTCTTTAGGCATCGACCATTACATCCCGCCCCGGATCGGGAGCGTAAATCCTGGCTACCCGGCCCAAAAAGCAGGTTTGAAGCCCGACGACCTGATCACCCATATCAATGGGAAAGCTGTCCGTCATTGGTACGAAATAGCTGATCTGATCCATGAGAATCCTGAAAAAAAAGTGGTTTTGAATGTCCAGCGGCTAGACAAACGATTTACAGTGACCATTGTGCCGGTCCTTGATCCGGATACTCAACAGGGACTTATCGGAATCATTCCTCTCGAAGAGATGGTCGTGAAAAAATACAGCCTTGGAGAAGCGGTCCAAAACGGCTTTGCCGAAACTCTGAAGCAGGGTAAGCTCACCTTTGCCTTTCTCTTTAAGCTGATCAGAGGGAAAACCTCACCCAGGTCCCTGGGCGGGCCGATCATGATCGCCCAGGTCGCCGGGGCCTCAGCCAGGTCAGGGATACCCGATTTCCTCTTCTTCATGGCCTTCCTGAGCCTGCAACTGGGAATACTCAATCTCTTTCCCATTCCGGTACTCGACGGAGGACACATATTCTTTCTGATTGTCGAAATGATCGCCGGAAAACCGCTCAGTATCAAGAAACGGGAGGTGGCTCAGCAGATCGGATTCGGAATGCTGATCCTGCTGATGGTTTATGTGTTCTATAATGACATCATGCGGTTTTTCGTGCATTAAGCAGGACCTGGGTTAGTTTGCTGCAAGGCTCATGGTCCGGCGGGCACCGCTAGAGCGGTTCCCGGTTGGCTAAACTACAAAGATTACCCCCAGTAGATATGCAGTAAGTAGGCTTGCAGGCAGCCCCTGGAGGGGGATGAGAGACTGTATTGGCGGGCAGTCCTTGTTATTGATAGTACTGAATTGATAGTACTGAGGAATCCTCGAAGCGGTAAACTTGCGGCGACTGCAAGTTTCGGGTTACGGATAGCGGTCGAAGTTACAGCACTTGCGGCCAGCAACCCGTAACCCGAAAGAGATGTTATTGGGAAAAATTACAGACCATACACCGGTATCCATCCTCGAAAAGAACCTCCATCTTTTGAGGAGTGATAAGGTGGGTCACAATCCCCATGCCAAATCTGCTGTGATTGATTAGATCTTCGATCTCGTAGGAATCGGACATGGTATAAGGTTTGGCCAGTGCCAAATCTTTTTTTGCCAGGGTTTCTTTCCATAGTTCTTTCTCTTTTTCCTGGAGCCGCCTTAACTTGGCACGCTTCTTTTCCAGCTCTTTCTCCTGCTTGGAAACAGGAGTGGCTGCTGAAGAAGAGCCTGCTTTGGCCCGGCTGCCAGGTTCACTGGCTCTGTATGTATGCTGGCTGTGACAGGTAAGGCACTCCACCTTTTTCGGTCGCTTCCCTACCATGGCTACTACCACATGATTTAAGATCAACCGGCACTTTGTGCAATAAGCATCGACTTCTGTACCAACCATGATTTCCTTTTTTATCGTGGTCTCCCCCTTCCTTTGGTAGTTAAGGTAGATCGTTTTTCAACTTTCCAGTGAAACCCTATTATATCAAAGATCAGGAGAAATTTGAATATGGATCGATTAATTTCTTCAAAATCTTCCTGTTTCCCTTAAGGGGGGTGAGTCTGCCAGTTGCCGCTGGATCGATTCCAATGTCCGCGCCCGGATCTGGGCGTAATTCCCCCTCATCTTTGCTCCGGCAGCGTTATGATGTCCGCCCCCTCCGAAACCCTCGGCAATTGCAGCGACATTGACCCGCCCTTTGGATCGAAAGCTGACCTTGAAGAAATCCTCACAGATCTCCTTGAACAGAACCGCTACCTCCACAGAGCCGATGGTGAGGGGGTAATTGACTACTCCTTCGGCATCGGCAGGAGTTGCTTCATGCTCCTGAAACGCTTCTTCCTTTAAATAGATCGTGGCTATCTTCCGGTCCTCACTCAGTTTCAGACTACTGAGAGCAATTCCCAGAAGCAGTATCTGAGCCGCTGTTTTCCGGCCATAAATCTGACCCGCGATCTGAGATGGCTGAACCCCCGACGATTCGATCAGAGCGGCTGCTATCCTCAGACACTGGGGAGTAGTGCTGCTGTAGGTAAAGTTTCCGGTATCGGTCAGTATGCCGGTATAAAGGTTGCTGCCGATAACCGGATCAAGAGGAATGGATAAGGCATCAGCCAGAAGGTAAACCATTTCCGAAGTGGAGGACATGTGCGGGTCAACCCAGTTCAACCGGCAGAAGCGATCGTTGTTGAGATGATGGTCAATATTGAGGCACGAGGATACCGGGGGCAGGGAAATTCCTGTTCTATCGAGGGATCCGCAATCGAGAACAATGGCGGCATCGAATTCCGCCGGGTTCCCGTCCGGCTGAGTCTTAATCCTCTCAGCACCGGGGAGAAAGTCATAGGTATGGGGTAGAGGATCTTTATTCAGAATCAGGCTGCCTTTGTACATTTTTTCCAGGATACAAGACATGGCTATCTGCGAACCTATGGAGTCCCCATCACCCGCCTCATGCGAGGTAATCAAAAATGTGTGGTGCCTGGTAATCCATTCCACAACTTCCCTAATTATATCGGACATTTTTACTCTTCATGCTTCAGTTTATCCTCATTATGTATTTCTTCTAGCAATTCACAAATATGTGCCCCTCTTTCGATCGAACTATCCATCCGAAAAAGGATCTCGGGTGTGTACCGTAAGCGCAGTTTTCTGCCCAGCTTTTTCTGGATAAATCCCTGAGCGCTTTTCAATCCCTCAAGAGCTTCTTTCTTTTTCTCCGCAGAGCCCAGGACACTGGCAAAAACTTTGGCATGCTTGAGGTCATCGCTGACTTCCACCCGGACTATACTGACAAATTGAATCCTCGGATCCTTGGTTTCTTCCAGAAGGATGGAAGAGATTTCCTCCCGAATGAGTTGTCCAACTCTGTCGCTTCGCTTGTAATCGAGCATCGACCCTTCTCCTTGTCTCACTTCTGATATACTATACTGTGAACGGGTGAATATTGAACTTCTTATTAGGAGTCAGAGTCCAGGAGTCAGAAGTCAGAAGAAAAGATAGCCTTTATTCTGACTCCTGAGTCCTGAATTCTCGACAAAAAGTAAAGTTTTAACCCGTTTGCAGTATACACTCCCCATGGCTGAGAACTGAACTTTTCCTGAGAATTCAGGAGTCAGAATTCAGAATAAGCATCATCTTCTCCTGACTCCTGGCTTCTGAATTCTGACTCCTGACTAAAAGTTCAATATTTACCTGTTCGGAGTATAACATTCACCAGACTTCGATTTCATAATGCCCAACGATGGCCAGGTCGGTACGTTCGACAAAGGAAACCACCTTTGCCAGAGTTTCATCCACCTTGCTGCGGTCATTACTCAAGGTGACAACTCCCAGAACTGACCGCTGCCATAAATCCTGCAGATCGACCTCGGCAATGGCCACATTGAACTTGTTTCTCACCTGATCCTTCAGGCTTTTAATAACCTTCCGCTTCGCCTTCAGGGAGTTGGATTCAGGAATGTATAATTCTATTCTACAAACAGCAACAATCATAGCATTTATTGAGAAGCCAGGAGTCAGAAGCCAGAATAAAGGCTTTCTTTTCTCCTGACTTCCGACTCCTGTTCAATATTATACCACACCGGCTAACGTCGGCCCAAATTCCGTCGCGAGAAGATCGGGCGGCTTCGGTTACAGACAAAATCGTCAATAACCGACTTGTCTATAGGAGCGCAGAGGATGAGGCAGCAGAGACAATAAAAGCGCCTCCCATTTTAGCCTGGAGGTGGATTTGAATTCCGCATAAACGATATGCTATCATAGTAAGAAAAAAAAGAAAACAAATTCTCGTAAAAACGGATAGAAAGGCCGATAGTGTGGTAGGTGATGCATGAAGGATGAAAATGTTCCAACAAAAAAAGAATTAGAAAAAGATCTGAATGAATTTCTCCAGAAAAAATATGGAGGACGGGTTCTCGGAGTTCCCGTCTTTCCCAGGGAAACGAACCAGGAGGAAACCAGCGGACCCCATTCGACGAGTTATCGTTCTTCCTCTTCTCCTGCCAGGAGAATGAATTTCGGGCTGCGTCCCCGGGAGTTGAAAGAATTTCTTGACCAGTATGTTATCAAGCAGGATGATGCCAAGGAAATCCTGGCGACCAAAGTCTGCACCCACTACCACCGCATCCAGTTGCTGCAGAGCGGCGAGCGGCTCCACCAGTTTCAGGACATAGGGAACATCAAGAACAACATCATCATGCTGGGCTCTACCGGCGTCGGAAAGACCTATCTGATCAAGTTGATTGCCAGCAGGATCGGAGTCCCCTTTGTCAAGGGGGACGCCACCAAGTTCAGCGAGACCGGCTATGTCGGAGGTGACGTGGAGGATCTGGTCCGTAATCTCGTCCGCGAGGCCAATGGCGATATTCAATGGGCGCAATACGGAATCATTTACATCGATGAGATCGATAAAATCGCCTCCCACGGTACTCACTACGGGCTGGATGTATCGAGAACCGGAGTACAAAGAGCACTGCTCAAACCCCTGGAAGAGACGGAAGTCAGCCTCAGGGTTCCCCATGATCCCTTGTCTCAGCTTCAGGCCCTGGAAAATTACCGCAAGACTGGAAAAAGCGAACCGCAAACGATCAACACCAGGCACATTCTTTTCATTGTCAGCGGGGCCTTCAATGGACTGGAGGAAATCATCCATCGGCGGTTGTATAACCAGAAGATCGGTTTTTGCGCCTCAACCCTGCCGCAAGAAAAGTCTCGCGTTTCATTGCTGAAGCAGGCCAAAGCCGAAGATTTCATCGAGTATGGATTTGAATCGGAGTTTATCGGACGGCTGCCCATCGTGACGGTCCTGGACGATCTGGACGAAGAGGACCTGTTTCAGATCCTGAAAAATAAAAACTGCTCGATTATTCTGAACAAAAAGTTTGATTTCAAGGCCTATGGGATCGATATCCAGTTCGAGAGCACAGCCCTGCGGGAGATAGCAAAACAGGCATATCGGGAAAAGACGGGGGCCAGGGGACTGGTGAGCGTGATTGAACGATCACTCATGAGATTCGAACAACTGCTGCCTTCGACCAGTATCGACAGATTTGTCGTTACCGGGCAAATCATCCAAAACCCCCAGGCCGAATTGGACAAGCTGCTGAACGATCCCTTCAATACGGACCTGATGGAACGCTACGAGAGCCTTCTCCAGGAGGAGAAAAATTCCGTTCGCCAATCGATTATCAGGCGCAGAGTGGAGCTGCAGGGGATCTATCATGAGCTGCTGGATAACGAAGCCATCGATATCATTGTTGATAACATCGTGACCGGCGGATACACCATCGATCAGATCCTCGAGCGGATCATCAAAATTCACGAGGCTCTCAAAAGCTACGAACGAGAGTTTTTCATCAGGTGCGGCATCGAAATTACCCTGGACCAGAGCGCGGTCAATTACATCACCGCTGAAGTCCTGCGAAGGGACATTTCTCCTCAGTCTTTCTGCGAGCAGATCTTTCGCAACTATGAGCATGGGCTTCGGCTGGTAGAGGAAAAAACAGGCCAGAAAAGATTTCTCCTCGACAAGGACGCGATCCTGGACAGCGAGAAATTTCTCAATCACCTGATCCAGACCTGATGCCTCCGGGGTCGGACCAAACCATCATATTGTTTTATTTATGATAGATATCTTAAAAGTAGGTGTTTTCATGCCTTAGAAGGCCATTTTTGGGGGCAAAATCACCGCTGTAAGGAAGCTGCCGTGGTTCCCGTAGCTCATGATCACCATTTGTCTCTCTCGCAGTGAGCCCAGCAGCCTTAATTCAATGCCTTGCCTGGAATTTGTTCCCTCTTTTTTCTTAGAAGGGTAATTTTAAGCCCAAAATTACCCTTCTAAGGCTAAAAATAAGCATCTGTTTTAGAATTGTCTATTTTAATATCATATACTTATCTTGGTCCGACCCGAGATCTGATCTTTTCCCGGTATTTTTGCAGGAGAAAGCGCGCTATCTCGCCGGGCTGTCCATCTCCTACCGGACATCGGCCAAGTGAAGTTACCGGCATGACCTCATAGGTAGTATTGGTGACAAACGCTTCTGTTGCCGTGAACAGGTCCTGGGCAGGAAAGTATCCCTCCTCGACCGCTATCCCAAAGAGGCGGGCAAGACCCAAAACCGCATCTCTGGTCACGCCAGCCAAAAGACCGACCGCAGGATCAGGGGTTCTCAGAATCCCGTTGGAAACCCAGAAAATGTTGCTGACGCTGCCTTCACATACCCATCCCTCCTGGCTGAGCATTATGGCTTCACGGGCTCCAGCCCGCAGGGCTTCCTGCATGGCCAGGATATTGTTCAGGAAATTGAGTGATTTAATGGCCGGGTCTGTGGCCTTTGGTGCATTGCGGCGGATATGGACCAGTTCGGCCCGGATCCCCTCCTGGTAAAGCTCCTGCGGATGGCCGGAAAATGCCCTGGCCTGAACGATGATCGTGGGTTTGGGGCAGAGAGCCGGGTTAAGGCCGATTTCTCCCTCCCCCCTGGTTATGGAAAGGCGAAGGTAGGCATCCTCAAGATGATTTTTGGCCAGGGTCTGGTAAAGGATATCCCGGATATCACCGGGCGTTTGGCCGGTTTCCAGGGAAATAGCCTGTGCTCCGGCCAAAAGGCGCTCGATGTGCCGGCTGAGAAAGAGGATCCTTCCTCCATAGGCTCTCAGGGTTTCGAAAATACCGTCACCATATAACAGTCCGTGGTCATACACCGAAACCTTGGCCTGTGATTTTGGCCAGAATGTTCCATTGATGTATATCCAGGGTTCCATGTCCTTGAAAAATTCCCCCTTAATTATAATTACGCCTCGCGATAAATCCGCGACCAGTTTGTATTACTAGGATCGGCAACCAGATCGCGTGCGGTATTCGGTGGGGTATAAACCCCACCCTCCATCTGCTTACCCTGAGCGGTGGAACCAATTCTTCTGGCTCCTGGCCGCTCTTCACTGATCACTGATCACTGACCCACTGGCCATACTCAAGCCTTGACACTGAGACAGGGACTCACGTATAATGCCGCTTGCCAGATGGTCATCCTCTCTGGCCCCTGTAAACCCTATTAACCCGTAAAACCCGCAAGGAGAAAGTGAAGATGCCTGAATGTCACCAGACAGCGAATAAGCAGGAGTGTAACTGTACCTATGAGCCGTGCCCGCGCAAAGGGCTCTGTTGCGAATGCGTCAGCTATCACCGGAAAATGCATCAGTTGCCTGCCTGTTATTTTACCCCTGAGATGGAGAAAACCTATGACCGGAGCATCAAGAATTTCATCCGCAACTACCGCAAGTAAACCCTGTCCGCTCAGCGGCTGTTCTCCTTCAGCCGTGCTTCACTTTCTCTCTCCCAGGAGAAGCTCGACCCGGGGGAAGAGCGAGATATTCGTATGGGGGAGAAAGAGGGCGGAGACGTATTCATCCATGAAAGAGGCCGAGGTGCTCAATTCGAGGTAAGTGGTTGAGCGGGCAATATGCTCGGCTTCTTTCCACAGCCTCTGGGAAAGCAGGGCCAGATGTCCTCCGGTAACAGAGCTGTTGCCCAGATAGCGGAATTTCTCATAGGGAATGTCAGGCAAAAGACCGATCACGACTGCATTGTGAATATTCAGATATCTGCCGAATCCTCCGGCAATCAAAAACCGCTCGATATCTTCGACTCCAAGGCTCATCTGCTTGAGCAGGGTGGAGCATCCGGCATAGACCGCACCCTTGGCCCGGAGGATATTATTAATATCGATCTCGGTAATGACAATGTCTTTCTGAATGGCCGAATCTTTGGCAAAGACCAGCACATACTCGAAGCCGTACTCTCCTTCCCGCAAACGGGGATGGGCGATGTCCCGGCAGATCTTCCCCTTGCGGTCGAGCAGGCCGGTCAGCAGCATTTCAGCCAGTGCATCAATAATCCCCGAACCGCAGATACCGGCAGGCGCTGCCTGGCCGATCACGGAAATTCTGGGCTCCAGGGTTTCCCGGTCAATGGCCACACTCTCGATGGCACCCGACGCGGCCCGCATGCCGTGCAGCACCTCCCCGCCCTCAAAGGCCGGTCCGGCTGAGCAGGAGGCGGTTACCAGCCAGTCCGCATTTCCCAGAACAATCTCACCGTTGGTTCCGATGTCGATAAATATGGTCAGGGGGGGCTCTTTGTGCATGCCGGTAGTCAGGATACCGGCCGTGATATCACCGCCCACGAAGCTGGCGATAGCGGGCAGGCAATAGAGATAGGCATGCTCATTTACCTTCAGGCCAATCTCCGCGGCTTTCACCGGCGGGACCGAAGACACGGTGGGAATATATGGCTCTTCCCGGATGTAGCGGGGATCGAGACCGAGCAGGAGGTGGATCATGGTGGTATTGCCTGCGGCCACGATGCAGCCGATATTCCGGGCAGCCAGGCCGGTCCCCTGCAGGATCTGGTCAATCAGTTCATTCATGGTGCCGACGACGAGCTGCTGCAGCTCTGCGAGGCCTTCATGGGTCCGTGCATAAACAATGCGGGATATGACATCCTCTCCGCAGCGGATCTGCGCGTTATAGCTTCCGGCCGTGTCAATGACCTGACCGGTTAAAAGATCGACCAGGTACACGACCACCGAGGTGGTGCCGACATCGATGGCCAGTCCCAGATGATGCTGGGTCTGATCCCCGGGCTGGATATCGAGGATCTCCACCCCGTCCGGCAGCTCGATCAGGGTGACCGTGATTTGCCAGGAGCCGCTGCGCAAAACCTTGGAGAGTTTCTTCAGCACCGGCAGGGGACAGCGCATCCGCTCGCCGGAAAACCCCCGGACCACAAGATCAGCCCGCAGGCGCTCGATATCACTGCGATGATCATCCAGGGAGGGAGGCTGCATCTGAAGATGCACCCGCCGGGTCCGGGGTTCGATTTCCCACTTGCCCAGTACCAGTTTATCCCTGACTACCGGTTTTTCCTCGAACAGGATCCGTGATCCGGCAGCAGGGACACCAGGGGCGGGAGACGGGGTGGATTCAGGAGCGGACGGCGCACCGGGGGCGGTATCCGGTTTGTCTCCGCCGGCCTTGTGGCCTACCACAACCGCCGGTCCACCGGCAGCGGCCCGTGATTCAGGCGGAATTTCAACTTCCATGTCTCCTTCCACCAGAACCAGACAGGCCAGACAATACCCTTTTCCAATCTCCTCTTTTCGCAAAAAAGGTGAGGGTGAAGCATGACATACGCCCCCCCGGACCACGACCCGGCACTTGCCGCAGGTCCCCTGCCCGCCGCAGGAGGCAGGGATCGGAAACCCGGCCTTTTTCAGCACGCGCAGCAGCACATCTCCTTCGGAGGCGATGATCTTTTTCCCTTCAGGATAAACAGTGATGGTAAACCGGTTCATCTTCTCCTTTTCTTCGATTTACGAGGCCAGAGCCCAGACAGCGACCAGAACCCCATGACGATAGATGTTTCCCCGGCCAAGGTCCTTCATCCGGGGAATGACACCGAACGCTCCGTCTTCCTCCTGGGAAGAAAAAATGAAATCCACCGTTTTCTCAAGACCCGGCACGTTCGTATAGTTCATGATTTTTGCACAGACAACCAGTTCACATAAAATGTCCAGTTGCTTTTTCGGCAAATACAGATTAATTCCTTCTGGAATAATGCGCTGAACAAATTCCAGCTCTTTGGGCATGAGCATGGTTTCAGGATTTTTATCACCAAAGCTGGAGATAGCGAAAATCTCATGGGTAATGTCGTAGAAGAAATTGCTCACATCCTGGTCAGAGGCATAACTTTTCCCTATGGGAATGAGATAGCTGTTTTTGGTCATGGAGGCAATCACCCCCTGGCCGATGGAGGTTTCCATCGGGACCTTCGGCTCATAGCCCAAATCGCGCAAAAGCGCGCTGTTCAGGATAACATAGGTAATATTCGGAGGATACGTCATCTCACTATTGAGGATTTCCCGTTTGATGAACTGATGAAGGTCTCCGGTTTCAAATCCTAATTTTTCAGCAGCCTTGGTAATGGCCAGATAGGCGGTGATTTCTCCGGCGAACTCGATGCGAAAATCCTTCTTCGACCGCAGCTCCTGAAGTATCCTGGCCAGCCGGTCCCGGTAAAATTGCTTCTCCTCGGCAGTCTTAGCCCGGATGGAGAGCACATAGAACAAATTCGCTTCTTCACCCATTTCCAAAAACCCGCCATCCTGGAAACTGGCCGGATGGTCGATAATCCATTTCAGGGCTTTCTGCATGATCTTTTCTCTCCGAGATAGACTGGAGTCCTGAGACTGGTCCGGATTGGAGCCCTGGGCCGGTGCCTGAACCTGTGCCTGCGTCTGGGCCTGGGCAGCAGCCGGATTTTGAGACATGCTCAACCCTTGAGATGCATCGGAGCCCTGCGATGCACTGATGCCTTGAGAAACAGAACCTTCCTCCCGAGGATGATAGGTACACGAGTGCTGGTGACATGCACAGGAAGTTAAAAAAAGAGCCGCCAAGATCAGTACTGACCACGTCTTTCTACTGTAGCTTTTCATCTGCCTCTCCCCCTTGGTTATTAGTAAAATTTTTGGAACTGTACCATACTCCCGGCAGGGTTGTCAAGCTGGCGGTCCCTCACTTTCAGGCAGTAATCACAGCAAGCATTATCCGGTTCTCGAATTTTTCAACATTTCTCTTCCCCGGCCCTCCCCGGCTTTCAAAATGAAAGCATTCTGGTGGCCGATTATTCCGCTTTTTGAATCCCTGGGTCCATTTTTCGATTTCATTATTAATGAGATGAGATAAGGTGAGTAGTTTTTCTTTTATCATACCTTCCGAATACATTAATTATCAGGACGCTGGATAATTGTTGAATAATCCCTGCTCATCGGGAGCACCCTCGAATGGAGAGCGAGGTAAAAATACAAGATAAGGATAAAGAAAATGGATAATAACTCAAACTTCAAGGATAAGATACGAGGATTAATTATGCCTTTGGGCATTTCCGCATTGCTTGCCCTCGTCTATAGCACTTCCCGCATGCCTTTATCCCTTCAGACTCAGGGACGTATTCTTGTGCTGGTTATCATGATGCTCTGGGGGGCAGTTGAAGCGTTTGCTGTTCAAGGAAGCCATAAGATTGATTTTGATTTAATCGATAGATTCCTCAAAGCAGGAGCCTTAATCGGATTAATCCTCAGCATGATTTTTGGAGATGTCAGGCATAAGTTTATCATCTATTTAGGATTTTTTATACTGATTTTGGGAATAATTTTAAGGTATCTGGCCATACGGGCATTGGGAATTAACTTTTCGTATAACCTTAACGTGAGAAAGGCAGGGCAATCTCTGGTGGATTATGGAGTATATCATAATATCCGGCACCCGGGGTATCTGGGCGTCTTTCTTATAATGTCGTCTTTGCCCCTCATCCATGCGAGCCTTACCGGTTTTCTGGTGGTGACGATTTGTTCATGGATATGGATCAACAGGAGGATTTCCCGTGAGGAAAAGATAATGATAAGCTCCTTTCCTGACCTCTATGAAGCTTACAGAAAAAGGACAAAGAGGCTGATACCGTTTATTTACTAAGGACATTTTTAATCAGGAGTCAGAATTCAGGAGTCAGAATTCAGGAGTCAGAAGAAAAGACAGTCTTTATTCTGGCTCCTGGCTCCTGACTCCTGACTCCTGACTTTATACTACCTGCCATGCATCAGATTGCATAGTTTTAATATTTATGAATCGAATTGCATATTTTTTATTCTCGCTCCTGTCTGTCAGATTAGCTAACCTCTTAAATTCTCACATCTGTCCGAACAGAAAAATACTGGCACCTGACTTGCTTCCCTTATCAACAGGCGAGGCTAGCCTTTTTTAAGCCTCCCTGTTTGTTGAACAGAGATTGATACAGGAGTCAGATAAGGAGGGACAACCGGGATCAAAGAAGGCGGTTTTTCTGGGGTTCAAGCGGGTTGCGGTTCGATGAGCGTGCGGTTCACGATGGGTTGAGGCTCTTTGCGGATGTGGTTCTTTGGGATTGTGGTTAGCTGATGTTGCGGTTCTTGTGATTGTGGTCTGTTGAGGTGGACTCTTGGCAGAGTCCGCAGTGATAGCGAAAGTTCATTCGAATGAGGAAAGGTAATCCCTATGATGCACTGCTTTGCCCAGAAAAATATGATGAAGATGCTGCTCTTTGGTATTACGGCCTTGGTCATTTCAGGCACTGTTGCATTTTCTGCTCTTTCGGTCGCCAATGCCCAGGGCCTGTTTGGGCTTCCTTTTTGGAGCAATCCTGTGGCTCCCAGATACTCCTACGATTTCGTATCTCCTTATTTTAATCCGCTGACGGCAGGCCTTGGGCTGTTCCCTTCTGCCACACTGGCGAGGAGCTCATTGACTGCTTCTCCACTTCGAACAGCTCATGCTACCATTAATGGGGTGACGACGGTTTTTGTCCCTCCCTCAGCCACAAGCGTGAAGTTGACGGTCAAGCCGTTCACAAGCCCGCCGGGTACGGGTACAGGTACATCGGTCCCCAGCATCAAACTGTCTGCCTTGATTCCGCCGCTCACGGTCTACGTCTATCCGGTCGGTTATGTGCCTCCGGCATCGGTAACAGTTCCCGTTGTGGTGCCGGTAACAACGCCGGTAACAACGCCGGTAACAACGCTGGTAACAACGCCGGTAACAACGATCCCTACGTCTACGGTAACAGCTCCGGCAGTGATCTCGGGTCTGGGAGGCCTCCAGCAGGTATTCCCTCCACCCCTCCGACCGACATTTTCGTCTTTTGGGTCGGTGTTTCCAGCTCTCTGGCCGGTACCTTCTCTTTACCTTTTCTGACGGTAAGGCTGGCAGTAATCCGACCTTATCGAAGGAGAGAGGATGAGCTTGGACAGGTGGCTTCTTTTGAGCCTGTCCAAGCTCTTTTTTATTTTTCCGCCTTGCCGTTCTGACATCTTTTCTGGTATGATGCATCCTGCAATACAGAAGCACGCAGAAAAATAGCGCACAGGAAAATTACCGGAAAAGGTCAGAGTGCAATCATGAAGACATCGCTCAACTGTTTCCCCTGTTTCATCCACCAAACCTTAAATGCCCTGGACATGCTCAATGCAGATGCCCAGGTCCGGGAGCGGGTACTCCGGGAAGTGCTTCGCTGCTCCAGTGAGATCGATCTGCTCCTTCCTCCCCCGGCCATGGGCAGGGCTATTCACAACCTTATCCAAAGGGAGTGTCATGCGCCGGACCCTTACCGGGAGGCCAAAGATCGTTTTAATCGTCTCGCTCTGGCTCTTTACCCGGATATGGCCAGAAAGATCAAAAATTCACCGAATCCGCTTGAGGTTGCCGTACGGCTGGCTATTGCCGGAAATATTATCGATTTTGGAATCCACACCCGGCTGCAAATGTCACAGGTTCACCAATCCGTTCAGGAAGCACTGGATACTCCTCTCGATCCGGCAGCCTTTGCCCTGCTCGATCAGGCCGTTCAAGAGGCCAGGCAGATCCTCTACCTGGGGGATAATGCCGGAGAAATTGTCTTCGACCGGCTGTTGATCGAAACTCTTCCCTCTGAGAAAATTACCTTTGTGGTCAAGGGAGGCCCTATCATTAATGATGCGCTGCGGGAAGATGCCGAGTTCATCGGACTGGCAGACCTTGTGCCGGTCATTGACAACGGGGCCAATGCACCGGGAACTGTCCTGGAACTGTGCTCTGCGGATTTCGTCCGGCGATTTCATCAGGCCGATCTGATTATTGCCAAGGGACAGGGAAATTTTGAAACCTTAAACGATGTGCCTCAAAAGATATTTTTCCTTTTAAAAGCTAAATGTCCGGTCGTGGCTGAGCATGTTGGCTGTAAGATCAATTCCATGCTCCTGCTGCCGCACCTTTCCTGGTAGGAAGGAGAAAAAATTGTTGTTTATCGTCTATATTATCCTGGGCATCATAGCCGGAATATTCGGAGGTTTTTTCGGACTCGGCGGAGGGGTGGTCATTATTCCTGCCCTGGTTTATCTTTTTCACTACAGCCAGCACCAGGCCCAGGGCACTGCCATTGCCACTTTGCTTCCCCCGATCGGGCTGTTTGCCGCTCTCAAGTACTACCAAAGCGGGAATGTCCATATTAAACCCGCTATCTTTATGTCTCTCGGTTTTTTTGTCGGCGGATATCTCGGCGCGGTAATCGCCAATAAGCTCCCCGAAGGGAAGCTGCGGTTCTTCTTCGCTTCCCTGATGCTGGTTGTTTCCCTGCACCTGTTTTTCAAGAAATAACCAAGAACCTGACGAGGGTAAATTAACGGATTTCCTGCGGCCTGTGGAGAACAGGCCGCAGAAAATCCGAAATAAGCGATTTTAAGGAGAGTTGCCGGGTTTATTCCTGGCCTGCACCGACCAGTTCCGAAGGATAGCTCATGGATGCCGCTCTGTTTATGGCAGCATAGCCCTGCCGCTGGCTGTAGCGCAGGGAGTTGGGCCGGACCGGGCACTCTTCGGCGATTTTAAAGCCGTCGATGATCTTTTTGTCGCGCAACTCATACAGCCGGGGAACCATAATGTCCCGCAATTCGGTCAGTCCCATCGGGTTGATAAAGATCTTGGTCCCGCCTTCAAAACCAGCCGGAGTATTTACCCTCCACTTGATCAGGATATGCCAGGGCATGGGAATGATTGCATCCCGCGGGCAGTAGTACCATTCTTCGTTGCAGGAGATGGCTTTGCCCATGGCTGCATGACAGGCATGCACAAGGTCACTGAATCCCCGCAATTCCTCATCGGTATGCTCATTGGGCCGCAGATGCTCGCTCTTTGAGTAGATAACCAGGGTAGGATGAACATGCCCGATATCGACAAAAGCCATGGCATGGTCATTTTCAGCTATGACCAGGTTATTATAGCAGGCGAAGTTGGCTGCCATGTCGTTGTAAATATTGGGATGAGACTGCACCAGAGCCAGTTCCTGCTCGACCGAGGTTCCCCACTCGTCCAGGGCCACCAATTGCTTATGCAAATGGTCGAAAGATGCTCCCGCATCCCGCAGCCAGTTCTGAAATATGCTCACATAGCGGACATAGCGGTTTTGAGCATAGATGTCTTCCATAGCCTCAATGGTAAACTTGAAGTAGTGGAAATGCTCCTCCTGGGTAAGCTCTCCTGAAGAGCACAGGTCGGTGTCGTAGTGAGCACCGGGTTTATAATGTTTCCGGGCGACTATCAGCTCGTGCCCGCCACAGAAAAAGGCATTGGCCAGTTTCAGCTTATCGTCCAGGGGCTTGGCAGCGATTTCATCCGGCGTCAGGCCGGAGAGCTTCAATTTCAAATCAATGATGCCCAATACATGCTTTAATCCCTCATCACTGGAAATATACCGCTGCTTCCACTCCTTGTTTATGCCATCCAGCTTGAAGTTATAGTTTTTTTCCCAATAATCCGTGGTCACGATTTCAAAAAGGTTCGGTATTCGCCGAAAATCGGCATCTTCGGCAAAGACCTGTTCCGCATTCAGACGGTTCCTGGCTTCATAGCCATGACTGGTTTTCACCAGACGGGCTTTCTCCGGCGGAGTGTTTTTATAGTTAGCGAAACAGAAATTACAATAATCTTCCGGGGATCTGGGAGTAATTTCCCTGGGTGCTGATTTAAAACTATTATAGCTGGGTTTGTTTTTCCGTCCGGGAATCGTCCAGACTTCCCGTCCGGTAAAAGGATTAATCTGTTTTCCTGTGCCGTCCGGCATCACACGGTAAATCATCTTGTGTAAACGATACATATTTGATCACCTCGTTATTGAAGGGAAAATGAATAAGAGAATCTTTTCCTCACCCTCAGCAGATACGTTCAGCTCTCTTGTAATTCCTCCTTCCATCTTCGAGCACTGTCCTTACGCAATAATCCCGATCTCCCACGCGTGGTATAAACAGGTGGTCAAAAGTCTCAGCGTACTCTTGTGATTTTTGTTCAAACTTCCTTAGTATTGCGTATTGCGAATATTTTCCAATTGAATCAAATTGTTCCGTGATGAGAAATTATTGCGCCCCGAGAGCGTGGCTCATCGGTCTTTGTTGGTTTTTATCATTCAGTGAAGGTCGTATCGGACGTTCTGCCTGAAAGTATTATCGACATAATTCCTGACTGAATATGGGTAAATCGACGGAAAAAATCTGCGGGAAGATAAACCTTTCGGAGAAATCGGGTCTGCAGGACTTTGTACCAAGGCAAAGATTCTTATGGCCCCTTTGATTTTCATAATGACAGTTAATTTTTACCTCTAACTTAAATTAAACATCCCGGAGCAAGTCAGCCAATTTTATTCCATTTTTGAAAGGATAGTCAAGGTAAAAGTTTATGTTTTCGGGCTTTTTATTCAAAACGGTTGTTTTTAAGGCGCGAGGCTGAATCTCCCGGCGAGCATGTCGCCTTCTTTTCAAAGAGAATATATGAGGATAGTTATATAATATTTTATAAGTAATTTATAATTTATATATATTTATATATCTCTGTTGACAAACAATGGATATGTTTGGTATATATTTGATATATATCTTAAATTGTAACTTGGGCACAAAGACAGCAGAAGCTGACAAGTGCTTATCGAGCGTAATAACCGAATATATATGGTAAAGAAATAGTGTAAATATCTCGATAAAATAGATAGGAAGCATTTTACATAACCTTTTTGTTTCGATCATTCCGTGACTTATCATAAAAGACACTCATAGGTATGGGAATTGTCAAAGGCTCGTCTCAAGGAGTTATAATTCATGCGCAACTGGATCAATTTCCTGATAACTAATGAATATATCGATTCTCTTGCCTGGTTAATGGCGCTGGGTTCATTTCTGCTGGCCTATATCAGGGTGATTAAATCGTACTATTACACCCCTCTTCAGGACGCTACCGATGTTTTGCATGGCATTAGATATAAGTTCGACATTCTCAAACCACTCATTATCTTTCTGATCAGTATGGCCTGGATAGTGACTCATTTGGGATAATATGCGGAATCGCAGGTGGGGGCAGAAAAGAGCCCCACCCTGCACTTCCCTTGTCCCTGCTCTTATGCTCGATTCCAAGCCTCAATTCCCATTCTCTCCCCTTTGATATCTCTTCTCCTGCCTCCACAAAAACCCTGCCCCTGTCAGGGGAGCAGGGCGAGGTGGATAACTTAATTATTCTCAGGCTTCACTGAACTTTCCGGTTTTAGTCGAAGTATAATACCAGTGGCATCCTCTTTTCATAATTTAATTTTCATAATTTTGACGAAATTAATTTTTACTCAAATTTATCTTGAACTTTTACCGGTTTTCTCCGGAGGGATTGAACGGCCAAGGTCAAGGTATCTGGCGGTTGTCATATGCTCCGAGGTTTCAGGTGATCAGGTTGATAATTCAAGGGATACCAATAAACAGCCCGCTGAAGTATCTCGTATCGGTCCTTTGCTTGACGGTTATCCTCTGTCCGGCTGCGGTTATGCTCTGTTTAACCCCGGCAGGGGCCGGGCTTGGCGCTTCCGTGAGCAATGCCGGTTTGCATGAGATGAAGAATGCCCTGGATATTCGTGATCTTGGGATCTCAGATCAGGTGCTGGTCACTCTCCTGGATCAGGAATGCAGCCCCGGAGTAAAATACCGCGACCTGGCTGAAGTAGCGTGCAGGGAACTGTCATATGCGGCCTGTCTTCGTCAACGCAACCTTGATACTGCTCTCGATCTCCTCAAAGGCATAGAGGATATCAATGGATGGCTTTTGAAATTTTCCGGTTTTCTTGAGATCGGAGCGGACCGGACCGGCAACTCTTCCGCAGGCGATTCTTTCCCTGTGTTCCCCGGCCTTATGAGCAGCATGCTGCAATATGACGTGGGTGGTCTTATCGGCGACGGCCAGGACCCTGCATACATTCCCTCCCTCAATGGAGTCATAAGCAGATACCTGACGCTGCGGGGATACGATGGGGATGATCAAAAAGCCTGGCAGAAGGTGAAAAATACCGTCGGCTCCGGCACGAGCGGCTTTGGCAGGTATTTCCCGCTGCATGAGCAGGCAGTTCATACCCTGGCCAGGCACTCATGGGTAGCTGCCTATCATGAACCGGATGTCAGGAGCCATGTCCAGGCGCTGGGACAGAGGATCCGCCATCTGGTATCGAGATACCGGGCCTATGAGTCCGGGCAGAATATCGGTATTTTTACCCGGAATGCTGAATCGGTGAGGATTGTTAACTATGGGCATGACTGCATCTCTCAGGTGGTGCTCAGGGACCGGATGACGCACAGGAGCCACCTGACCTGTATCCGGTCAGGTGGCTGCCAGTCGGAGGATAAATCAGCAGGCCAGGGAATCAAAATATGCGGGCAGAGCCAGGCAGATATTTTGGCCAACGGTGATCTGGACAGGGTGAGCCATCTGGATTTTATTGTCCTGGGCGTCAGGGTAAGCCTTCCTTTCGCTCCTGTTCCCGTACGGCCTGGTTTCCCGCTGAAGACAGACTCCCCGGCCCAATATGCACCCTGTAAAGTCGAGGTGAAAATGGCTGATGCAGGGGGGGCCAAGGTTACTCAGGCGGTGAAACTCCCCGCAACTTCCCGCAATCCCCTGCCAGTCAAAAATCCCCTGGCCGTAAGTACCGGACCCTTGGTATTTCTCCCTGACCGGACGACCATCGACTATGATACCGTATGGTCTCCATCCCGCGTTTATGTGCTGTGCGGGAAGGTTGTCATAGCCCAGGGTGCTGCTTTAATCATCGAGCCGGGGGTGGTGGTCAAGGGAAGGGATCACGGCAGTCGGCTGGTCATCGACGGGACCCTGGCGGCCAGGGGCACAGAGCAGTCCCCGGTGGTGTTCACTTCCCTGAAAGACGATGCCTGGGGTGGAGATACCAATACCGACAATGATAAATCATCTCCTGCTGCCGGTGACTGGGACGGCATATCCTTTACCGACACCAGCATCGATGCTGCCTGCATCCTGGATCACTGCCTCATCCGTTACGGAGGGCATGGCAGTCAGGCTGGCACCATCCTCTGCGACCGCGCTTCTCCGGCGATCAGCAACTGTACAATCAGCCATAACCGGACCTGCGGCTTCAGACTTCAGGATGCCTCACCGTCCATCAGCCACTGCACGATAGCGAACAACTCTTCTGCGGGGATTCTGTGTGAGGGCAGCTCCGCCCCCGCCATCAAAGGATGCACGATCTCCGGCAACAGCAGCTTCGGGATTTACTCCTCCGGCACCTGCGCTGCGCTTATAACCGGCAACACCTTTTCGGCTAACGGTTCCTTTGCGGTTTATCTCGCCTGCACCAGAACGGTATCCATCTTCGATAACACGGTCAGTGACTTGGGCGGCGGAATCTGCCTTTCGGGAATGATCAGCGCAGATACTCTTCTGGGCAATAATCCGGACTGTCCCTATGTGGTCAACAGCCTGACGGTAGCCGAGGGTGCCACTCTGACCATCGAGCCGGGGGTGATAATCAAGGGAGACAATCAATACGGCCGCCTGACCATCAACGGCGGCCTGGAGGCCAGGGGCACGGAGCAGGCCCCGATCGTGTTCACCTCCCTGAAGGACGATGCCTGTGGGGGGGATACGAACAATGATCAGGATAATTCACTCCCCGCTGCCGGTGACTGGGATGGAATATCTTTTTCCAGCACCAGTAATGATACTGCCTGCATCCTGGAGCACTGCATTATCCGCTATGGGGGGTATGGCAGCAAGGCAGGTGCCGTATCCTGCTCCAGTGCATCGCCAGCATTCAGCCGCTGCATAATCAGCAATAATAGAACCAGCGGGCTGAGCCTTCAAAATGCCGCGCCCCTGATCAGTCATTGCACCATCGCTGATAACGGTTCAGCGGGAATCCTGTGTGAGGGCAACTCCGAACCTGTCGTTGTCGGATGCACGATTAAGAATAACCGGTCCTGCGGGATATGCTCCTTCGGCACCTCAGCTCCCGCGATCACCGCCAACAGCTTTTCGGATAATGGCTCCTTTGCGGTTTATCTCTCCTGCACCCGGAACGTTGCCACGTTCGGTAACACTGCAAGCGGCAGCGGCTCCGGCATTTACCTGCTGGGAACGATCGCCGCTGACAGCCGCCTGGCCAATAATCCGGATTGTCCCTATGTGCTCGGCAGCCTGACCATAGCCGAAGGCGCTGCCGTGACCATCGATCCGGGTGTGGTAATCAAGGGGTTCGCTCAGGGCAGCGGACTGGCTGTCAGCGGTGCTCTGACGGCCAGGGGCACGGAGCAGGCCCCGATCGTGTTCACCTCCCTGAAGGATGATGCCTATGGTGGAGATACGAACAATGATCAGGATAATTCATCCCCTGCTGCCGGTGACTGGGATGGAATATCCTTTGCTGATACCAGCAGCGATGCTGCCTGCATCCTGGACTACTGCCTTATTCGCTATGGAGGATATGGCAGCCGGGCGAGCGCCGTATTCTGCGATAACGCCTCGCCCTCCTTCAATCGCTGCACAATCAGCAACAGCCTGACCTGCGGCCTCAGGCTCCAGGATGCCTCTCCGGCCATAAGCCATTGCACCATTGCCGACAACTCCTCTCCGGGAATCCTGGCTGAGGGTAACTCAGGACCCCCTGTTACCGGCTGCACTATCCGCAATAACAAAACCTGCGGCATCCACTCCATCGGCACTTCAACTCCCGTAATCACCGGCAACAGCTTTTCGGACAACGGCACCTTTGCAGCTTATCTTTACTGCACGGGAAATGTCGTTATTTCCGATAACACGGTCAGAGATTGCGGCGGAGGAATCTGCCTTTCGGGAATGATCACTGCCGATACCCGCCTTGGCAATAACCCGGATTGCCCCTATATGCTCAACGGTCTGACCATAGCCGAAGGCGCTACCCTGACAATGGAGCCGGAAATCACAATTAGAGGCAGGAACCAATGCACCTGGCTGATCATCAATGGCGTCCCGGCTACACATGAACGCGGTTCATCTCCTGCCGGCGGAGGAGAGAAAATGGCCGGGGAGAAGGTCGGTGTTGGCCCCAAAAACCCGGCCAGCCTGCCCAAACTGCGCTGGAGATAAGGTAATTTAAATCCATTCCCGCAGTACTGAAAATTTGACAATTCCTATCGAGAATTATTAAAATTTAATATCACTAAAATTCCAATATCTTTAATCTCTTATGAAATTGAACATTATTGCCTTCGAGAGACGGTATAGATGATACGAGAGACTTGAAAGCATGAATACCTACCTTATGAAAAATAAATAATTTACTGGTTAGTTTAAGGGAGGATCGTGGTATGAGAAAAAGCGTGGTTTTGACAGGTGGAGCACTGGTTATTCTTGCCATTTGCAGTTTATTGGTGAGCGGAGTCATGGCAGAGTGGACCATAGAGAGGGTGGATGCACCAAAGATTTTTACCGAGATGAGCTCAAGGGCAATTGCGGTCGATACCGGCAATCATCCCCATATTGCCTATGGGAGTGATCATCTTTACTATACTTACCATGATGGAAGTGCCTGGCATTATGAGACAGTAGATTCATCATCCAGGGTGGGAAGCTATGCCTCGATCGCCCTTGATGAATCCGGTAATGTGCATATCAGCTACTATGATGAGCATAATGGAGCCCTCAAGTATGCCACGAATACTTCCGGCTCATGGCAAATCCAGACTGTGGACAGTACAGGCAATGTGGGAAAGTATACCTCGATCGCCCTCGATGCATCCGGTAAGGTGCATATCAGCTATTATGATAATACCAACACTAATCTCAAGTATGCCACGAATACTTCCGGCTCATGGCAAACCCAGATTGTGGACAGTGATGGCAATGTGGGAAAATATGCCTCGATAGCCCTTGATGCATCCGGTAAGGTGCATATCAGCTATTATGATGTAAGTAATAGTAACCCGAAGTATGCCACGAATACTTCCGGCTCATGGCAAACCCAAATCGTGGACAGCTCAGGGGATGGAGGAAGCTATACATCGATTGCTCTTGATGAATCCGGGAAGGCGCATATCAGCTATTACGATGAGGATAATGGTAACCTGAAGTATGCCGCGAATGTTACCGGCTCATGGCAAATCCGAACCGTGGACAGTACCGGGGATGTAGGAAGGTATACCTCGATTGCCCTCGATGCATCCGGGAAAGCACGTATCGGCTATTATGATGTTGATAGTGGTAACCTGAAGTATGCCATAAATGTTTCCGGCACCTCATGGCAAACCCAAACCGTGGACAGTGGAGGGGACGATGTAGGAAGCTATGCCTCGATTGCCCTCGATGCATCCGGGAAGGCGCATGTCAGTTGTTTCGATATGGATAATGGTGACCTGAAGTATGCCACGAATGTCACCGGCTCATGGCAAACCCAAACTGTGGACAGTGCAGGGGATGCAGGAAGGTATACTTCGATAGCTCTCGATGCATCCGGTAAGGTTCACATCAGCTATTATGACGATAGCAGTGATGACCTGAAGTATGCCACCAATGCTTCCGGCGCATGGCAAATCCACGTTGTGGACAGTGCAGGAGACGCAGGAAGGTATGCCTCGATTGCCCTCGATGCATCCGGGAAGGCGCACATCAG
>JBFLZW010000022.1:47287-66801 GCA_040755755.1 bacterium
GCAGTGATGACCTGAAGTATGCCACCAATGCTTCCGGCGCATGGCAAATCCACGTTGTGGACAGTGCAGGAGACGCAGGAAGGTATGCCTCGATTGCCCTCGATGCATCCGGGAAGGCGCACATCAGTTATTATGATGTAAGTAATAGCAATCTGAAGTATGCCACGAATGTCACCGGCGCATGGCAAATCCACGTTGTGGACAGTGCAGGAGACGCAGGAAGGTATGCCTCGATTGCCCTCGATGCATCCGGGAAGGCGCACATCAGCTATTATGGTGATAGCAGTGATGACCTGAAGTATGCCACCAATGCCTCTGGCTCATGGCAAACCCAGATTGTGGACAGCACAGGAAATGTGGGAACGTATACCTCGATTGCCCTTGATGAATCCGGAAAGGCGCATATCAGCTATTATGATGTAACTAATAGCAACCTGAAGTATGCCACCAATGCCTCTGGCTCATGGCAAATCCAAACCGTGGATAGCGATGGGGATGTAGGGGAGCATTCCTCGATTGCCCTTGACGCATCCGGGAAGGCGCACATCAGCTATTATGGTGATAGCAGTGATGATCTGAAGTATGCCACCAATGCCTCTGGCTCATGGCAAATCCAAATTGTGGACAGCGATGGAGAAGCAGGATCATACACCTCGATTGCCCTTGATGCATCCGGAAAGGCGCATATCAGTTACTGTGGTAACAATTCCCTGAAGTATGCCGCCAATGTTACCGGCTCATGGCAGGCCCAAACCGTGGATAGCGATGAAGGAGCAGGATCGTATACCTCGATCGCCCTCGATTCATCCGGCAGGGCGCATATCAGCTACTATGATGCCAGTAACGACGATCTCAAGTACGCTACGGAAACAGCTCGGCCCGAAATTACGGATCCTGTCATTGATAATCCTTCTCCGAACCATGATGGTTCTCGTGGCGGTTCCTCATCTTCAGGTTGTTTTATCAATTCCTTACAGGCGTCAAAGGAGTGGTTCCAGAGGTTCTTCAGGGGGATGGACCGATAGGTGTGCGCAGCTTTATCTTCAATACGGAACGGTATGGATTTTTTTTACTTCAGCATGCTGGAATGAATGGTGATATTATGGTAGAATAATTTCTTCAGATATTGATACATGAGTACGATACATTGGGACTCTATTCATGATATCCGCTCACAATCGCCATTAATACCAGATAGATTGAGGTAAAGAAAGCTTATGAAAACACCAGACACGGAAAAAGCTGTCAATGGAAAGGAACCTGAGAAGGGTGTTGAAACCATCGTCATGGATGATCCCGGCAGGGGCGCAGCCGTCAAGGACGATACCGCTCCCTCTCTTGACTTTATCCGGGCTATTATTGCCGAGGACCTGAAGGCGGGCAAGAATAATGGCCGGATTGCGACCCGGTTCCCGCCTGAGCCGAATGGTTATCTTCATATCGGCCACGCCAAGTCCATCTGCCTGAATTTCGGGATTGCCGCCGAGCATCCGGGTGGCACCTGCAATCTGCGGCTCGATGACACGAATCCGACCAAAGAGGATGTCGAGTATGTGGAATCGATCAAAGAGGACATCAGATGGCTTGGGTTCGATTGGGGCGATCGCCTGTTTTATGCATCCGACTATTTTGAGCAGCTCTATCAGTATGCCGTGCAGTTGATCAAAGAGGGCAAAGCCTACGTCTGCGACTTAAGCCCGGATGAGATCAGAGAGACGCGCGGCACCCTGACCGAGCCGGGCCGGAACAGTCCGTATCGCAACCGGACGGTCGAAGAGAACCTGGACTTGTTCGAGCGCATGCGGGCGGGAGAATTCGAGGACGGCTCCCATGTAGTCCGGGCCAAAATTGACATGGCTTCTCCCAATTTGAATATGCGGGATCCGACCATCTACCGCATCCGGCGGGTAGCACATCACCGGACGGGTGATCGGTGGTGCATTTATCCCATGTACGACTTTGCTCATTGCCTTTCGGATTCCATCGAGGGGATTACCCACTCTATCTGTACGCTGGAATTCGAGAATAACCGGCCATTATACGACTGGTTCCTGGATGAACTGAAGGTCAAGTGCCATCCGCAGCAAATCGAGTTTGCCCGCCTCAACCTCAGCCATACGGTGCTGAGCAAGCGAAAGCTCAACGAGCTGGTGGAACAGGGATATGTCACCGGCTGGGATGATCCCAGGATGCCTACCCTGGCCGGGCTGCGAAGGCGAGGCTATACACCGGAGGCCATCCGGAACTTTTGTGAGCGCGTGGGCGTGGCCAAAAGAGACAGTCTGGTCGATATCGCCCTGCTCGAATATTATATCCGGGAGGACCTGAACAGGCGGGCACCGAGGGTCATGGCGGTCCTGCGTCCTGTGCGGGTCGTGATTGACAATTACCCGGAAGGACAGGTGGAAGAGCTTCAGGCCGAGAATAATCCGGAAGATCCCACTATGGGAAAACGCACGATCCCCTTCTCCCGGGTACTGTATATCGAGCAGGAGGATTTCCGGGAAGAGCCGCCGAAAAAGTTCTTTCGCCTTGCTCCCGGCCGCGAGGTGCGGTTGAAACATGCCTATTACATCACGTGCGTGGATGTGGTCAAAGACGAGCGAACCGGCCAGATTGTCGAGCTGCACTGCACCTACGATCCGGCAACGCGGGGCGGATGGTCTTCGGATGGCCGTGACGTCAAGGGAACACTGCACTGGGTTTCGGCTGCTCACGCGATTCCTGCTGAGGTGCGGCTGTACGACCACCTGTTCACCAGAGAAAACCCCAACGAGGTGGAGGCTGGCCGTGATTTCAAGGATTATCTGAATCCCCGGTCACTGGAACGGTTGACTTCCTGCAAGGTTGAACCGGGTCTGGCCGCTGCCGCGCCTGGGAGCCGGTATCAGTTCCTGCGGCAGGGTTATTTCTGCCTTGATCCCGTTGATTCCGTCAATGGAGCACTGGTCTTTAACCGGACGGCAGGCTTGCGCGATTCATGGGCCAAGATCGAGAAATCGCAGAGTGGCCGGGGGTAGGGGAGGGCTTGTATAGATTTTTCACAGGCCGGATTTGTATACCTTCCTCCACTCCCTGATGGCAGTCCTGTCCGGTATGATGGATATCCCCAAAGAGAGCCGGGAATAAGCGGTTTTCATTCCTGGCTCTGTGCGTTTTTACCAACATTTCCCTCCCTGGCATTAAATTTGCTTGCCATAAGAAGAAGTAATCAGTGATCAATTATCAGTTTTCTTTTTTGCTGACCACTGATCACTGGCCACTGACCACCGACCACTCAAAAGGCTGTAACAGGGAGGAATTTTGGCATCTATGGTTTCAACGCAGCACCTGATGACTTCGATTGTTTTCATCCTGCTGGTCATTGTCTTTTGGGAAATCATAAGAAGCATCTTCACAGGAGTTCTTCGCCGGCTGTCCGGGATTTTCCGCCAGTCTCCACCCGCCGGAGCCTATGTGCGAAACCATGAACAGCAGGTTTGGCAGGCCAGGAGGGAAAAATTTATACAGGACATCAGGCAGGAGACTGCAACTTTGATGGGTCAGGGACAGATGGCCAGTATGCTGATCAGGGACCGTGTTTTGAAGGAAACGCGGGAGGAAGCGCAGAGAATCCTCCGGGAAGCACGAGGTGAAGTTGAGAAGATGCGCAGAGATGCAATCCTGAATATTCAGAAGGATATGGCTGAAATGGTCTACTCCTTTAACCAGCATTGGCAAAAGAACTCTCCTGGTCAGACCCAGGGTTATCCGAAGGTGAGTAATAAGGTTATCGAAAAGTACCTGGACAGCTACCATGCTTTGAAAAAGAATGCTCCTCAGACAAGCAGCCTGCTTTAGGAGCCTTACTCCTCCTTTTTGGGCAGAAAATCCAATGCCAGGTCCTGCCCCGGAAATTTATTCAGAATATCCTCATCGAAATAAGCGATAAATATAGGTAGAGCGGTTCAGCGGAAAGTTTATCAGACAAGCGGCCCAGGCCTTAATTTTGCTGAGGTTATCACTATAAACACTTAATTAATAGATCGTTATAATGAAGGCAAGTAAGATCTGCACTCGACGCATTCACGACAGTCCGAACGTGCAGGAAGGTCAGGCCAACGGCCCTGACAACGGCCCTGACTCTGTCCTCCACGAGGGAACCGGTGCTCTCAGCCCGATTCCGAAGCTCCAGGAATACCTTGAGCCCGGACCCGTTCGCTGGTCTTCCTGTTCAGGCTGGATTATTTTTTATTTATTCTGCCTTGAAGGGCTCAGCGGCATTCTGCTCCTGCTGTATTATCGCCCTACGGTCTCAGAGGCTTATGAATCAGTTCAGCAGATTACCAATATCCTGCATTATGGCTGGCTGGTCCGGGGGGTGCATATCTGGGGAATACATCTTCTGGTTATTTTCCTGATGCTTCACCTGGCACAGAAAATCATCACCCAAAGCTATGGGGCGGCCTTGAAATTAACCTGGGTATTGGGAATTCTGTTGATGGTTCTGGTGGGTATCATCGGAGCTACAGGGCATTTGCTTCCCTGGACTCAGGGCTCCTATTGGGCAACCACCTTCCTCACTCAGCTTTCGACAGCCATTCCAGTCATTGGCGAATCGGTTAAAATCCTTATCCGTGGAGGGAGTGAAGTCTCACAGATGACCCTCTCCCGCTTTTTCGCCCTGCATATTCTCATTGCTCCTTTTCTCTTCACCCTCCTGGCCGGGCTCCATATATTTTCAGCCAGAAGATCCCTTATTCCCAAAGACCTTCTTCTCCAGGTCTTGATGCTTCTGGTCCTGACGGCTATGGTATTCTCTCTTTCCACGTTTTCTCCTCCCCGGATTTCCACCAAGGCGGATCCTCTCAATTCGATCCTGAATATCAAGCCTGAATGGTATTTCATGGCTTCTTATGAGACCTTTCAGCTTTTGCGAATAATGCATCCGGAGAAGCAGGCAGTAAGCGTTATCCTGGGAATTGTCCTCCACCTTGGGGTTCTTCTGCTGCTCCTGCTGTTCCCCTGGTTTGCTCCCTCGCAAGATAAAGCCCCGTGGCTGAAATCCCTTGCTTGTGCGCTGACCACATTCGGGCTGCTTATTTTCCTGACCCTTACCCTGTTAGGCGCCTGCTCATGAGACAATCACCCTTTATTACCGGATATTCATCCCGCATGGCTCCCGGTTCAGTTCCGGTGATTGTGGTAGCCCTGCTCATCAGCCTCCTTCTTGACTGCCGGATGTCCCTGGCTGTTCGGAGCTCCTGTTTGGACTGTCATCTGGGATCAGCAAGGCCGGAATTAGCCAGATATGCGCAGCAGTGGCTCAAGAGCGCTCACGCCCTGGTTCCGGTCTGCTGTGAGGAATGCCACGGCGGTAATCCAGCCTCGCCCAAAACGCCGGTGATCGGGAAGGAAGGCTTCATTGGTTCACCCGGTAAAAGAGATATCCCTGCACTCTGTGACCGCTGCCATGCGGATGCCCTCTACATGCGAAAGCACGATATCCGGGTTGATGAGGAAAACCTGTATAAAAACAGCATCCACGGCCGGGAGTTGCTGGAGAGGGACAATCAGGATGCAGCCAGTTGTGTGGATTGTCATGGCAGTCATGATATCAGAAAGCCGGATGATCCCCAATCAACGGTCAGCCATCAGAATATTGCCGATACCTGCGCCCGCTGTCATGCCAACAGGGACCTCATGGAACCTTACGGCCTTCCCACAGATCAGTTGACCCGATATAAGAAGAGCTATCATGGTCAAATTGTCTATCAGCAGGTTGAGGGGGGAAATCCCCGTCTGGCCCCTTCCTGCCCGGGATGTCACGGCATCCACGGCGGAAAACCGGCAGGAGTTGACCGGGTTTCCGATGCCTGCAATAACTGCCATTTGAATTGCAAGCGGTATTTTCAAAAAAGCATTCACAGCCTCATGCTGAAAAAAAATGGAAAGCCCCGCTGTATCGATTGTCATGGCTATCACGATATCCCGCCTCCCAGTGAAGAGCTTTTCACTGGCAAGGCAGCTTCTCATTGTGGCACATGCCATTCGCCTGAATCGCCGGAGTACCGGAATGGGCAAAGACTGCGGGCTCTCATCAAACGGGCGAGAAGAGAGGCCGCAAGAAGCCAGAGCAAGATTATCCGGGTGAAACAGGATCTGGATATCGATGTTTCCAGTCTCAATTTGCGGATGGAAGATGTTCTCGAAAATCTTGGCCAAGCTATTAAGGCTACTCATTCACAGGATATCCAGGTCGTAAGTCAGATTATCAGCAACGCCAGGAAATACATAATCATCATCGACCAGCAGGTCGATCAGTGCTACCAGGAGGCCAGACAGAGAAAACAATGGCTGGGCCGCATGCTTCTGCTCATATCCGTGGCCTTCCTGCTGGTCGCTTATCAAAGACACAGGCTGAAAAACCAGGGCAGCAAGATCGTATAGACAAGCCACGAAGACAAGAGGCTGGCCGGCTATGCCTTCATCAATCCAATGGAAAGTTCTACCGACGTTGTACGAGAGGCTTTAACTTTTTTAAATTGGGCAGCTCATGAATTAAAGGAAAATCGAGTTATTCTATCCTCTACGTCTGATTATAAAGATTTTCATCAATTGATAATGGACTCTCCAAGCAAAATCAAACCTTGACATGTCCGAAGAATCTAAACCAAAATTACAGGATATTAAAGATTTTATTCCTGCAGTTAAACAAATACCCCGTGAAAGGTATGAATTCTTCGTTAGAGGACTTCCTCCACTTACGAGAGCAGGGGTAAATCTTTTTATATTGGTCTTTATAGTTACAGTGGGATTCATCGTATTTGCCATTATAGGGTATGGTCTTAAGGAACGTGAAATGACAAATACCTTAAAAACGTATCAGAGTTTAATATTAAAAGGTAATTTAAATGAATCATCATATTGAAAGATTAAAAGAATCGATCGAAAAAAGCAATTCGGAGATATTTGAATTCCGAAGGTTTTGGAAAGAAATAATTCAAATGGTTTTGCTCAATGCCTTATTTCCGATACTCACTGCTTTACTTGGCTATATCTTTGGAACCAGACAAACCTAACCATTATTTCAAATTCAAATCTTTCTCTTTTGTTATTTATTTACCTGCCTGACTTTCAGACTCCCGTGATGTTCACCCCTCCGAGAAAGAAAGAGGGGAGAAGAAACAGCCAATACTTTATGCTCCCTGGTGTCATAAAGATTCCGTCACCTGTTTTTGATACCCCTCATCGAACGGCCAGATAATCATTGTTTCATAACCCCTTGAAGGACGATAACTCCATACCTCCGGTCATGGTATGAATAATGCTCTTCTGAGGGAAGGTAAGGAGTAAGGTTTTATGGCTTAATCGATTTAAAGGGACCAAGTTACCATGAGCTGGATGATTTCTGATCATGATCAGTAGGGGAGATAGGAGAGGTTGTTGGGTGACTATCGGTCACGAAATAACCTGATCATTCTGCTTCCAGTTCCTGGACGGGCACTGTTTCTCCTTCACTCCGTTTTTATTCCTCCAATCTCCAACTCCTGCTCCACTGCCGCCGCCGCCACCACCATCGCGAAGGTATGATACCTTCATCATGATTTCGTGCCGATTCGACATTCCCACAGGATTGTAAGGCCTGAAGCAGGCCCTGGTTGCTGTCTGCCGGATTTTTAGGTGCAAGCTTTTCAGGTTCCCGGTTGAACAGGTCTATACTCCATAAAGACGCGGGGGAGAGATCCTTTTTCCCAGGCGTACCAGGCCCAGCATGCCTGGATGGAAAGGAAGGGGGAGCACGGTCCGGAAGGAAAGGAGGTGAAGTTTTTGCAAAGCAGATTTGAAAAAATCGGGTTTGGTCGTGTAACTGCAAGAAAATAGAAGGAGATGCTCTCATGTTTTCTGGAATGCGCTCGCGTTATCTATCGGCCCTCGCAGGATTGTTCGTAGTAGCAGCAGGCATTGTTCTGGTATCCCCTATCGTTCAGGCACAACTTTGGACCAATCTTCCTCCCTACAATACCCTCTGGCCTCTGTGGTCCCCGGCCCTTTCGCCAGACGATTCGAATGGTGTTCCGACCCCCATCGTAACAAATCTCGAACCAGGCACCGTATTGCCGGTACAGCCCGGGCTGACCTGGGATCCGGCCTGGGCCTATCCCTGGCTCCTGTATAATACTCCAGCAGGCATGGCCTATTTCGATCCGGTCTACGGGTTTAATCTCTGGCCGCCATCGTACCTGATCGACCCTGACACCGGAGCGGCGCTTCCCCTTACCCTGAAGGGAGGCTCATGGCCGAACCTTCCTGCTCCCCTCATTGATTGGGGTCAGCAGTATGTTCCCCTGGCCAATATAACCTATGCTTTCCTGTATGGGCTCGATCCGCTTGGGTTCGGTCTTCTCCTGACCCCGGCTGCCATCTGGGGATTGTAAGCATATACGCATCGGGCGGTCAGCGGGCAGCCTCCTACCCTGACCGCCCGATGGCCCCTCGGCCTCCCTGGTCTTGTGGATCGGCCATGAATTACAGAATATTCACCGATGAGGCCTTGAAGGTCAGATAGACGCGGGACCCGATGCCAAGGCCGATATCCCGCAGGGAATGTTCCGTGATCAGGACTTTGAATGTCTCCTGGGAGTGGATTTCGAGGAGTATTTTCCCTTCCTGGGCAACGATCTGGCTGATGACTCCCTCAAATCTGTTTCGGGCACTTGAAGCAAAGGGCTCTTTCGAGACGATGATATTTTCCGGATCAATGGTCACATGGGTCGAGTCCACGGGCAGGGTATCAGGGGTGACCCAGATGTGAATTGCTCCGGTATCGAACGAGATGCCTTCCTGAGTCTGCTCAAAATGGCCTGAAAAGAGGTTGTGCATGGCCGAAGTCACTAAAGAGCCTTCAAAGAGGGAGAATACCTCGTCTGCCAGCCGGTATGCCTGGGACAGGTTATGGGTAGTCATCACCACCGTAGTCCCCCGCTCCCGGTTGATCCGGCTGATGATGCTCTCGATGCGGTGGATATGCCGGGTGTCTACATTGGCGGTCGGCTCGTCCAGAAAAATGATGGCCGGATCAAGAACCAGGGCCCTGGCCAGTGCCACCAGCCTCGTTTCCCCGCCGGAGATTTCCCTGGCCCTCCTTTTTTCAAACCCCTCCAGCCCAACCCAGGAAAGCGCTTCTTTGACTTTGGCCGCCTGGACTTTCCGGGGAATGCCGCGGACATGCAATCCATAGGCTATATTTTTCGCCACCGACATATGAAAAAGATATGGATTCTGGAGAACCATGGTCATTGATCTTTGCATGGCCATGCGGGAAGCCCCGACAGTACCGGCTACCGGATGCCCCTCGAAGTAAATCTCGCCGCTCGTCGGCTCGAGAATAAGGCCCATGATGGACAAAAGGGTGGTTTTCCCGGAGCCGTTCGGGCCTACCAGGCTGTAAATCCTGCCTCTTTCAAGTGAAAGATCGGCAATGTCAAGCACTTTTCTCTCCCGGTAGATATGGGTAATGCCTTTCAGCTCCATGATTCTGGTCGTCATCTGTTCCTCGTTATCGCTCCGTTCTCAACCCCGTTTTCACCGGGGCAGTCCTCTTCTCTGAAGAGTATACAGGAAGATATTGATCAAAAACACCACCAGCAGAAGGAAAAAACCCAGGGCGAGCCCGAACCCAAACTCTCCCTTGCTGGTCTCAAGAGCAATGGCTGTAGTCATGGTCCGGGTGGAGAACCGGATATTTCCACCCAGCATCACGGCTGCGCCAACTTCCGACACTGCCCGCCCAAAGCCGGCGATAATGGCGGCCATCAGGGCAAACTTGGTCTCCATCAGCACGGTCCAGGCCGTGCGGATCCGGCCTGCACCCAGAGTACGGGCTGTGAGAGTCACCCGGTAGTCCACTGAATGGACAGCCGCTATGGTCAAGTTGGTTATAACCGGCAGGGAAAGGAAAAATTCACCCAGAATGACCGCTTTTGGCGAGAACATCAGATCTAAAAATCCCAGGGGGGCGCTCCGGGAGAGAAGTGCATAGCCGAGGAGTCCGACAATTACTGAAGGTAAAGCCATGGTCGTGTTCAGCAGGGTAATGAGCAAAGATTTATCCCTGAAGGACCGTGAGCCAACCAGAAAACCGGCTGGCACGCCGACCAGAACAGCCAGGGCCGTAGCCCACAGGGAGAAGTCGAGAGACCGCAGCACAATGCCGTATACCTCCCGGTCGAGCGAGAGGATCAAACGAAATGAAGTCCTGAAAGCCTCAGGCAAAAAGCCCATGCTGCTGCCCCGTGCGGCGATAAGAAATGGTACCAGCGTGATAAATGATACCAGAGTGATATGTGAATATCATGCATGATATTAGCCGGAAGCGATAATGTCAAGATTGTACGGATAAATGCATGAATATAATCGGGTATTCGGGGTAAGGAGAGAGAAAATACCAAGGGGGGCTTTTTAAGCCCCCCTTGGCAGATCGAAGAGAGCCAGGCGAACTATTCCTGTTTCAGTTCGCCAAATGCTTTGCTTACGTCCACGGCAGTATTGTAGGTACGCTCAGGAAGGTGCTCCAAAGTTGTTATAACATCCGGTTGCGCCTTGTGTTGCCTGGCTGTGTTAACTAGATCATTTTTACTGGCAGGGAAATTTATCCCTTTTATGCTTTTTTCAATGTCAGCTGCTGAGACTGCCATTTTCCTTCTCCTTATACGGAACGGTCTCTACCGCCTGGTAACGGTCCTCACCATTCCAGACTACTGGGTAATGTCATTGAATACTCAGCGGAGTATTCATCACTGTAATGATCGGACTCTTTTTCTCTATCCCCTTACAAAAACTTAAAAAAATGTTTCAGAATGCACCAGCCTTTTCGCGGGAAATATTCAGGCGGCTTTCACTGCTTCAGCAGAGGCCAGCTTTCATCACACCGGGTAGAGACGGTTTTTGCCGTATCCTGTTCTTGTGCGGATAGCCGCAGCCCTGGCCTCAACTTCTTTTACCCCGGCCTCATTGCCACCTGCCTTGCGGAGCAGATCAGCATAATTTTCAAGGCATTCGGCCATATCCGGATGATCCGGACCGAGGGTTTTCTCTCTGATGCCAAGCACCCGCCGGTGTAACTCCGACGCCTCGGCGTACCTTCCCTCGCTGTAGTGGATCGCTGCCAGATTGGTAAGGCAGGGGCCAAGGTCAGGGTGGTCCGGGCCAAGGGCCTTTTCTCTGATGGTCAATGCCCGCCGGAAAAGCTGCTCTGCCTCTGCCTGCCTGCCCTGATTGCAGGAAAGCACTGCCAGATTATAGAGACTTTGGGCAACCTCCGGATGTTTCAGTCCAAGAGTTTTCTCTCTCATGGCCAGCGCCCGCCGGTGAAGCTCTTCGGCTTCAGCATATCTTCCCTGGCTGCGATGAAGCTCTGCCAGATTGCTGAGGCTCTGGGCTACGCCCGGATGATCCGGCCCAAAGGCCTTCTTCCGGATAGCTGAAACCCGTCTTGAAAGCGGTTTGGCTTCTTTGTACCTGCCCTGAACAGTGTAGATCGTCACCAGGTTATTGAGGTCTGCAATCACTTCCTGATGGTCCGGACCAAGGGTTTTCTCCCTGATGGCCAAAACCCGCCGGAAAAGCTGTTCCGCCTCCTGATACTTGCCCTGATTGAATGAAACCACCGCCAGGTTGGTGAGGTTCCGGCCTACATCCGGATGATCAGGGCCAAGGCTCCGCTCCCTGATTTCCAGCGCCCGCCGGTAAAGCATCGCTGCATCAGCATATTTACCCTGGGTATAATAGATGGTAGCCAGATTATCGATATTTTTGGCCACATCCGGGTGATCGGGACCCAGAGTCCGCTCCCTGATTTCCAGTGCCTGTCGGTAGAGCTGCGCTGCCTCTGCATATTTACCCTGGACATCGTACAGCACCGCCAGATGATTGAGGTTTTGGGCTGCATTGAGGTGATCCGGACTCATGGAAAGGGCGCTCGCCTGCGGAGAGAGGGGCTTTGCCTGAACATGCCTGTCCCTGTCACAATGTGTCTTGGCATAATGTGCCTGGGCATACGGTGCCTGAGCACCGGAGGACAACACCCGCAGGTTATCGGGGTCTGCGCCGGCAGTCGCATCAGGATAGTCAAGCCGGTGGGCAGGCCGATGTTCGAGCTTCAGGATTCTTTCCCAAATGGCGAGAGCCAATTTGTAGAACGGCTCTGCCTCAGCGTAGCGGGCACGGGTATACAAGTAATAGCCTGCCTGATTGAAAAGACGCGCTGCTTCCGGAAAACCGAAGTGCACGTGCCCGGTAACATCTGCCACAGCCCGGACATGAGGAAGAAGAGAGTCACACAAAGGCCGGGTTGGAAAGGCAATCTCCGGAAATGCCTGACTAAGTGCGCGAATAGAGCGCTCAGCCCAAAGCCGATAGCTGACCTTATTCATGCGCATGCTGCCCTGCAGCACAGCCTGAATGAGCCGGTGAACGCAGCAGGCGACTGAACCGGCGAAGCCGACGGAGTGAATCAGCGAGTAGCTCACCAGCGGCTCAAGCAGGCGATCCAATGGACTTTTGACAGGCATGATGACAGAGGGGGGAGGATCGGCAGCAGCAGTGTCAAGATGGTATGGGGTAGTCTTCCCCGCACCTGCCAGGGCAGCGGAAATTGCAGGCCCAAGCTGTGAGGCTCCGCTGACAGGGAGCTGGCCGGGGATACTGTCCGGTGCCAGGAAGGTGAAAAAACGCAGGAGATCAGCCGCAGCCCCGGATGATTTTTCCACCTCCTGGAAGCTCATTTCCAGGGCAGCGGCAACTGAGGAGGGATAATCGCCATCTCTCTTCATTGCACCCGGTCTTGACTTTGCAGACACCTCCTTATGCTGCCTGCGCAATCTGGTAAGGTAATCCTGAAAATGCAAGCTCTTAGCTGTAATATACGCCCCCGCCAGCTCAAGGGCCAAAGGCAGGCAGCCAAGTTCCTGGGCAATCTCCCAGGCGGCTGCTTCTTCAGCAGCAGGTTCTGGAGCTGCACCCTCTTTTGCCAGGTCCCCGGCTGCATATTCTTCGATAAAGCCGCAAGCCGCCTCCTCGCCAGGGGTAAGGGCTGCTTTTTCCCCCTCTCCCTTTTCTCCACCTCCATTTCCAGGTGCATCTTCTGGATAATTACCATTCCGCCCGGTACGGACGGAGAGAAACCTCACTGCCTCATCAGGCAGCATGGCAGTTATTTTCACCTGCCTGGAGGTGCTCGGAACAGGGAACCCCTGAGCCCGGCAGGTAAGCAGGATATGCCCCTTCGGGTGCTCAGGAAGAAAGTCGAGGAGAGAGCTTTCATTACCCTCCTCCCCCTTAAAGGGCAAGCTTTCATTATACTCCTCCCCCTTGAAGGGGGAGGTTGGGTGGGGGTGATGGTTATTTTCATCATCCTCATTGGCTAACTCTTTGACTAAATCAGGCTGGCCGTCACCGCTGACATCTTGAGAACCATCAACACCGGCATCATCAAGGATCAGCAGCCAGCGGTTATTTTCATCAAGCCATTGCTTCACCATATCCACAACCAGGTTCTGATCATGGGAATCCTTTCCGGGGAGATTCAAGAGGCTTGCTATGGCAGTAAATCCTGATATCAGTGATAAGCGCGTACTGGCCTGCACCCACAGCATCGCCTGGTATTCATCCTGATGACGGTGGGCATACTCAATGGCAATCTGGGTTTTGCCAACCCCTGAAGGGCCGAAGATAATATGAGGCTGGACTATAGCCGCACCTTCACCGGAGGTGAGGAGGACATGCAGTTTTTTAAGTATTTCCTCCCGGCCAGTGAAGAACGGATTATGCGGAGGGATGTTACGGCAGTTCATGATAAACTTCTCCTTGGCTACACCTAAACATGCTGAATAATCAGGAGTGTTTGCTGATAAAATTTTGACCTGCTCAAAAGACAAAGCTAAATCTTGGCTAAAAATTATATCATACTCATCAATTGTCTGCCTATTAAAATCGCTCGTACGCATCAGGGAACACATCAATTGCCAAGAATTAAACTTGTCATTTCGATTTATCCTGCTCATCTTTCCCCTTGACAAACAAAAATCAGAATCGTACGATATTTTTATCGTACGATATATTAGTCGTACGATAAAAATATCGTATAAGGCAGCATTTATACGATCCGTACATCGTAATAAGCGTAATAAGCGCCTATTTAAAAAGATAAACGCTTATCGAAAAAGCCCTGAGATACTGAACCATCACTGGCTCAGTGTCTGGTTTTCGGATAGATAACAAATAAGCCGGTAATTTCAAAGTCAGGAGGAAAAAAATATGGATCAATGTTCCGGCAATTTTAAGGCAATGCGGATTCTTATTGGCATGCCCGAGGTCGCAGAGGCACCGGAAGTAGTCATTGGAAGATCCCCGCTTGTGGATCGCCTCTGGAGGCAGTTGGAAGCAGGGAGTCTCCGCCTTCTGGCAGAGCGACGAATGGGGAAAACCTGGGTTCTTACTCTGGCACGGGCCAAAACCCCTGAATGGGCGATTCCCATTTTTATCGATGCAGAAGGTTTCAGGAGTGCGCCAGAGTTCGTCATGCGGTTAAACAAAGAGTTGTACCAGGCAGGCATCATTCCGGCCAACTGGTGGGATACGGTTCTGGATGTAGTCCAGCAGGGCGATCAGTGGCAATTCAAGCTGGAAATCGTCCGGCGATGGTGGTATGAAGCACGAGGGAGGCTGGCCTTATGAGCAGTGTCGTGAGCAGTGCCATGAACACTCTGACCATGAGCGAAATATCGGTTCAGATGATCTTCAGCCCGCAGAATTGTACTCTGGACCTTCTCGACAAAACCCTGACCCCCGACCGACGCAGCCTGGCGGATAGCATCCTGGCCAGGATCGAGGATGGCCTCAAGGTAAAAGCCGCAAGCTACCATTTGATCATCGGGCCGCGCGGCTCCGGAAAAACCCATGTTCTTGCTTTCATCCGCAAGAAACTCGAAGCCAGTACTCCCCTCCAGGTTATTCGCCTTTCCGAGGAGGAGCGCGGCATTACCAACCTGCTGGACTTCCTCCTGGCCTGTTTCCGGGCAGCAGGGATTCCCGGTGAAACAGCGGTGGACCGCATCAGGCACGGGAACCAGGCCACGTACAAGAATGCGGGTATTGATTACTTTAAGGATGCAGCAATTGACTACTTCTGCGAAATCACCAATGGCAAAAGTGTCCTGGTCATCATCGAAAACCTGAGCAATCTGTTTGATGGCCTTGAAGAATCGGCTATCTCAGACCTGCGGGGTTTTTTTCAGGAGCATCCGTTCATATCCGTAATCGCCTCATCCATAAATCTTTTCACGGATAGCAGCAAGGCCGATCATCCCTTTCATGGTTTCTTCAATATCCATCCCCTGGAGCAGCTCAGCCGGAATGATGCCCGCAAGTACCTGCTGGCTCTGGCCCAGGCAAAGGGAGATGAAAAGCTTATTGCTGTCTTCCAGAAAAATCGGCCTCTGGCTCGGGCGCGGGTAAATGCGATCTATGACCTCACCGCCGGCAATCACCGGCTGCTGGCCATGCTCAATATCTTTCTAACCGCAGACGGTCTGGATGAGCTGGTTGATCCTTTCATCCAGATGGCTGACCGGGAACTGACCCCATACTATCAGCAGCGGATTGACCAGCTTTCTTCGCAGCAGAATAAGTTGCTGCAAACCATAGCCAACCATCACGGAAGAGCACTGAACGTTAATGAAATCGCTCATCTTACCTTCCTGCCCTCAACAACCGTGTCGCGGCAGTTGTATGATCTTTTGCATGGAGGGTATGTAATAAGAAAGCAGGTTGGCCGGGAATCATGCTATGAACTCAGTGAGCCGCTCCTTCGGCTGGTGCTTGACTTGAAGGAGGGTAGGGATCGGCCTCTGCCGATTATCGTTAATCTGCTGAAACACTGGTATACTGCTAAGGAGCTTCAGCAGTTGGAGAGGACCGCCCCAGAGCATGCGCGATGCTACTACCAGGCTGCGCTTGGGGAGATGCCGTATAGCAGGGCTGGTGATTTCGGGGTTTCCCTCGCTTTGCAGATCCAGCCTGATTACCCAGACGCTTTAGCCGGAACTATCAAGGCACTCATTCACCTCAACCAAGCAGACAATGCCCTGCAATCTCTATCCGATATGCTTAAAAAAGTCCCCGCCTCCCACGACATCCGCAAAACCTTAGCTTCTGATTTAATCAATCTCCTGCTTCATGATGAGCTGCACCTTAAACAGGTCATCGAAATCTACCAGGATGACCAAAACTCACTCATGGCAGGGCTTACCCTGTGGATACAGAACCAGCTTCCTTTATCCAAATCAGATGCGGAGAAACTTGAGCCTGCCTATCACACCCTGTCATCCGCTTTCGGCGCAATCCCTGAAGCTGCACAGGCACTGCAAATGTTTCAGGCTGCCCGGCTGGATGCGATGGGTGATCCCAAGGCACTGTTGAGACTGCCCATAGAGCTTCGGCGGTTGATTGAAAGAGTAAAGGAAGAATCAGAGGGAGAACCGTCACCCCAGGAATAGCCATCAAAGGGAGAGCCAAAAGGGAAAGTTGCACCATGCCTCCTTCAATCTGGAGGAATGGGTTGAGGGAAAGGGTAAAATAAGGTGTCTTGCCTATGCGGAGCAGTCACCCCCACCTAACCTCCCCCCTCAAGGGGGAGGAATAATAATGTCATTAAATTCAACGCATTAACCAAAAGCCTACCCTTGTAGCCTCTCCCCCCAACCCCAAAAGGCCAGCCCCTCGCTCGGGGGCTGGCCTTGACTGTTTCTCAGGAGGTTCACTTTGAGGTTCACTTTATGGGATGCGAAATTTCTGACCAGGGTGTATCAAATCCGGATTATCGATCTGCTCTTTGTTGGCTTCGTAAATCTTCGGCCATTCAGAGGAATTGCCATAGAAGTGCAGGGCGATCTTGCTGAGGGAATCGCCGGGTTTTACCTCGTAGATGCGTCCCTCTGGCCCTGGCCCGACAGCTTCCGCGGCAGTGGCTTTCAAGGCATAAGCTATGGAGTCCAATGTCTGTGCTTCTTCATCGCTGACTTTTTTGCCCAGGCCAAGAAATCTCTCGCTTGCTGCTTCGGCAATTTTACGGCCGAGGGTCAGCAGGAAGTTCCGGTATTCATCGGCTTCCTGCCGGTTGACTTTTTGGCTCAATATGTACCCTACCTGCTGGAGTTGCCGCAGTGCCGACCCTTCCGGCCCTCCTCCGAGCTGGGCAGCCTCTGCACCTCCTGTAGGTGGTTTCTCCCTGCTGCTAACCAGCACGTCCTGAACCAGCGGGTTACCGCTTTGGTAGCCTTCCAGGAATTTATGCATTGCCTTTGCCTCAGACCTGGTTACATCATCTGCGCCACCAGTGAGCAGAGAGTAGATCAGGTGAGGTGCATTCATCAATAATTGCCACTCATGCGGTTCAAAATCTGATCTGGTTGCCATGATAAAAGTCCTTCCTTAATAATAATAATCATTCCAGTGGCTCCAGGCTCGTGAATGTCCGGCAAATAACTTATTCTTCAACTCCTTAAGCCTGGCCACCTTACTTATCAATCGGAGATATCGACCCGTTGTTACTACTTGAATCTCTATTTGAAACATTTGCAGCTTTGCTATTTGAACCATGAGGCAGTAAATCATTGAGGGGTGATTCAAAGAAAATTCCGGCATGGCCACCAGGTATAAAAAATGCATTTTCGAGGGAGAAGGAGCGCCTCCGCAGGGGCGAGGGAGAGCGGGGGAGTCTGCTTCGAAGCACAAACTATGGTGAGGAATATTGAATGCCCAGAAATATTGTCATCTGCTTTTTCATGGTTGTTATTTTCATAGTTGCTGTTTCCATAGCTTTCTTTCCTTTGCCATCAGGGAATGCTCAGTTGAGAAACCTTTACGGCACTACCATCTACGGTACGGGCAGTCCGGGTATTAACAGCCTTGGCACTGCCGTCTCCGGCGTCGGTTCTCTTTCCGGCTTCGGCTCTGGCTCCGGCTCCATTTCCGGCTTCAATCCCTATAGCTCCGGCAGTTATTATACTCCTTCATTCTATTCATCGATTGATTCACTGATTGCCCCTCCTGGCCTGCTCTTTGCTCTTCCGGCGGTCTCCGGTTTCAGCCAGATTGCCAGCTCTCGCGGGGTAGTACGGTCCGGTCAGCAGAGTTTATCCGGCTCCAGCCCGCAGGGGATATCCAGGCAGCCGGTAAATCCGCTTTTAGCTGCAATCTCCCCTTCTGTCGGGACAAATGGCCTATACTATTCCTCTCCGGATTATCTTTCCCGGAGCACTGGTGCCGTAAACCTTGTGTCAGCCTCTAATGTATCAGCCTCCAGTTTATCAGCATTCAGGCCGTTTACTCCCTTCTTCACCGGGTCACAAATCCTTCAGCAGCTTCTGCTTCAGCCGTATGCAGCCATTCATGGCGGTCCTGGCAGCCTGATAAGCTGGCCGAGGGCTGAAGTGGTGGTTCCGGCAACTTCCCCTGTTGTTCCGGTCAATTACACCTACACGGTAGTAAATGTCTTCCCGCACGACAAGGGCGCTTTCACCGAAGGGCTGGTTTATAATGGCGGCTTTCTGTACGAGGGCACCGGAATTCCGGGGCTGTCGGAAATTCGCAAAGTGGATCTCTTGACCGGCACTGTCCTGCAAAGCCGCGATCTTCCCGCTCCCTACTTTGGCGAAGGGATAACTATTTATGCGGGCAATCTCATCGAGCTGACCTGGCAGCACAATATCGGGTTTGTTTATGATAAGGTCACTTTTGACCTGCTTCAGACCTTCACCTATCCGACCGAGGGCTGGGGACTGACTCACAATGGAACAAATCTGATCATGAGCGATGGCACAGCAACCCTGCATTTTCTCGATCCGGTCACTTTCGCTGAAGTCAGCTCGCTCGATGTGTATGACCAGAATGGTCCGGTGCTCTGGCTCAATGAGCTGGAATATATCAAGGGGGTAATCTTCGCCAATGTCTGGCTGACGGACCGGGTTGTCATGATTTCACCCACGACAGGCCGGGTGGTAGGCTCGATCAATCTGGCTGGTCTTCTGAGCCCGGCAGATATCGTCTTTCCGCTCGATGTGCTCAATGGCATTGCCTATGATGCCAAAAATGACCGGCTGTTTGTGACCGGAAAGTGGTGGCCCAAGCTCTTTGAAATTGACCTGGTTCCGCTTCCGTAAGAATGCACCTTTACTGGCTTTTCTGTTGCTTCAACACATCGACCAGAAGCTGCATTACGGTATCAAGGCGCTGGTTTATTTGTACGATATGGGAATCGATTTTCTGGTTTAATTGGCCGATTTGAGAATCGATTTTCTGGTTTATCTGTACGATTTGAGAATCGATTTTCTGGTTTAATTGGCCAATCTGAGAATCGATTTTCTGGTTTATCTGTACGATTTGAGAATCGATTTTCTGGTTTAATTGGCTACTCAGGTTATCGATCCTCTGACCCAGATTATCAATCCTCTGATTCATAGTATCAAGACGTTGGT